>DXFU01000013.1 GCA_019114305.1 Candidatus Hungatella pullicola
TTTTAAATTTCCTCTTCTGATTTCTTCCTTAATAAACTGGTAAATCTGCTGATAATAAGGCATATCCTGCCGGCTGCTTAAGGGAATCATAAGCTCCATAAACGTTTTCCTCCATCTCCTTTGGACCTGTGAACGACTGATAAAAAGGCGCCGCAGCAGACTGCCTCCCTAAAAAGCAGACCACCGCAGCGCCCCCGGCACCAATGTCTCTATTTTATAAAAAACATTACTTCGCTATCTTAAAAGAGCTCTTCAGGGATACAATCCGGTTAAATACCAGATGCTCCGGAGTGCTGTCCTTACAGTCAACACAGAAAAATCCATTTCTCACAAACTGATAGCTGTCATATGCCTTCGCCTCTCCAAAACTTGGCTCCACATAGCAGTTCTTAAGAATTGTGAGAGAATTGGGATTAAGATTCAAGCTTCCGTCTTCGTTCAGCTTACCTTTCTCCTCATCTACAATATTCTCGTACAGACGACATTCCACCTGAACCGCTGTAGGAGCAGCAACCCAGTGAATGGTTCCTTTTACTTTTCTTCCTGTAAAACCTGAACCGCTTCTTGTCTCCGGGTCATAGGTACAATGAACCACAGTTACATTGCCGTTCTCATCCTTTTCGCAGCCTGTACAGGTTACAAAGTAAGCATTCATAAGGCGGACCTCATTGCCTGGGAACAGACGGAAGTATTTCTTCACCGGCTCCTCCATAAAGTCCTCTCTCTCAATATACAGCTCCCGGCAGAACGGAACCTTTCTTTCTCCCAGCTCCGGATTTTCCAAATTGTTGGCTACATCAAGATACTCCACCTGTCCTTCCGGATAATTGTCAATAACCAGCTTCACAGGATCCAGAACAGCCATCATTCTTGGACGCTTCAGCTTCAGATCCTCACGGATACAGTATTCCAGCATAGCGTAATCCACAGAACTGTTAGCCTTGGATACGCCCACCATATCCACAAACATACGGATGGCTTCCGGTGTATATCCCCTTCTTCTCAAAGCAGCTATAGATACCAGACGAGGATCATCCCAGCCGTCTACAATCTTGTCTTCTACCAGCTTCTTAATATATCTCTTGCCCGTAACTACATTGGTAAGATACAGCTTGGCAAACTCAATCTGACGAGGCGGATTTTCAAACTCACATTCTCTTACTACCCAATCATACAATGGTCTGTGATCCTCAAACTCCAAAGTACAGATAGAATGGGTAATATGCTCAATGGCATCTTCAATTGGATGAGCAAAGTCATACATGGGATAGATACACCACTGATCTCCAGTATTGTGATGGGTCATACGGGCCACCCGGTAAATAACCGGATCTCTCATATTAATATTAGGGGAAGCCATATCAATCTTAGCTCTGAGAACCTTCTCCCCATCCTTATACTTGCCTTCCTTCATCTCCTGAAAAAGCCTTAAATTCTCCTCAACACTTCTGTTTCTGTAAGGACTCTCCTTGCCCGGAGTCTTGAAGTCCCCTCTGTACTCTCTGATCTCATCAGCAGAAAGATCGCAGACAAAAGCCTTGCCCTTCTTAATAAGAAGAACTGCGCACTCATACATCTGCTGAAAATAATTAGATGCAAAAAACAGACGGTCCTCAAAATCAGCGCCCAGCCACTTTACATCCTCAATAATAGATTCTACAAACTCTGTTTTCTCCTTGGTAGGATTGGTATCATCAAAGCGGAGATTAAACTTGCCGCCGTACTTCTGTGCCAGCCCATAGTTTAAAAGAATGGACTTGGCATGGCCGATATGCAGATATCCGTTTGGCTCCGGCGGGAATCTGGTCTGAACGTGATCGTAAACGCCCTCTGCCAGATCCTTGTCAATCTCCTGCTCAATAAAATTCTTAGAAACTCGTTCTTCTCTGTTCTCTTCCATCTCATTTCCTCCATGGTATTACCGATTAAAGGTTATCATACCATATTATAGTAGTTTCGAAAAGGGGGAAATTTCTCCCCCCCCTTTAATATCTGGCTGCAGACTCCCACTCTTCCTTTCTTTCTTCATACTGCTCATTGAGCCAGTCTATCACCTGCTGCCTTCCTTCTTCCGAAAAAGGAAACATCTTCCTTGTCTTTTTTTCCTCTGAAGTCGCCTCAAAACAAAACGGCTCCGGATACACTACCGCCTCTAAGCCTTCCTCTTCCTTCTTCACCCGGTAGCGCATCCCCTTTATACTGCCTTTAAAAGCCTCTTTTTTAAAAAACTCCATGGGCATAAATTTCTCTTTAGAAATCAAGGTTCTGCCTTCTTTCTATTTTTCATTTTGATTCAGATTCTTATATACCCTTTCCAGAAGCCGGCACAACGTCTCCTGCTCCTCCTGGGAAAATCCCTCTACCATCACTTCCTGAGTTTTTCCAAATACTTCCTGTACCTCCCCAGCCATCTTTCTTCCTTCTTCTGTGAGAGATACCAGAAACGATCTTCTGCAGTTAGGATTATCATTACGGGCAATATATCCCATATCTTCCAATCGGTCCAAAGCCCTGGAAAGCGTAGCCGGTTCGATGCAGCTGGCATCTGCCAGTTCCTTCTGGGTAATATGATCCCGAATCAAAAGCTGGCTCAGCACCCGGGGCTGTCCGGCAATCAGTCCCAACCGATTCCATACCGGATACAGCTTTTTTCTTCTGGTCATCTCTGTCCGAAACAATAAATCCCGGATCTGCTGTTTTCTATCCATGCCATCACCGCCCTTTCTTTTCTCTATTATGCCCTCTTGCCCCGTTATTTTCAAGCACATTCTACTCCAGCTCAAATTGGCCGGTATAAAGTTTATAATACCTTCCCTTTTGCTCTAACAGCTCTTCATGGCTTCCTCTCTCAATAATAGATCCCTGTTCCAAAACCATAATAGCCTTGGAATTTCGTACGGTAGACAGTCTGTGGGCAATGACAAACACAGTCCGGTTCTCCATCAGCGCATCCATTCCCTTCTCAATAAGCCGCTCTGTTCTGGTATCAATGGAGCTGGTAGCCTCATCCAAAACCAGAACCGGGGGAGATGCCACTGCCGCCCTGGCAATGGCCAAAAGCTGTCTCTGTCCCTGTGACAAATTGGCTCCGTCACTGGTAAGCATGGTATCGTAACCATTGGGGAGACGGCGGATAAAGGAATGGGCATTGGCAATTTTAGCGGCGTTGACAATTTCCTCCTCGGAAGCCTCCAAATTTCCATAGCGAATATTATCCCGGATGGTTCCGGTAAACAAATGAGTATCCTGAAGCACCAAGCCCAGAGATCTTCTTAGATCGGCCTTCCGAATTCTGGTAATGTCAATGCCGTCATAAGTAATGCTGCCTCCCTGAATCTCATAAAACCGGTTAATTAAGTTAATAATTGTAGTTTTTCCTGCTCCGGTTGATCCTACAAAAGCAATTTTCTGTCCAGGTTTGGCAAAAAGACTGATGTCATTCAGCACTCGTTTCTTTTCATTGTATCCAAATACTACATGATGGAATCGGACATCTCCCTTTAAAGGGATTAGTCTTCCCTGGTCCATCCATGCCCAATGGCCGCTTCTTTCCCTGCAGGGAACAAGGCTGCCGTCTGCCTCCTCTTTTACCCGGCACAGAGTAACCTTCCCCTCATCCACCTCCGGCTTTTCATCCATCATTTCAAAAATACGCTCCGCGCCGGAGAGAGCCGCCAAAAGAAAGTTCACCTGCTGGGTACACTGGTTAATGGGCATGGCGCTTTGGCGAACATATACCAAATAGGAAGAAAGGCTTCCTATATCCATCAGCCCTGCCAGGGCAAATAATCCGCCTATACAGGCCGAAACAGCATAATTCAAATAGGAAATACTTACAACCACAGGAACCATAAGCCCGGAATAAGCCAGGGCGTTGGTGGAAGCCTGTCTCAGCTTTTCATTTTTCCTGCAGAATTCCTCAAAATCCTTTTCCTCATGGTTAAATACCTTTTCCACCTTCTGTCCTGCCACCATTTCTTCAATGAACCCGTTAAGTTCTCCCAGATTTTTCTGCTGTTCTACAAAATATTTTCTGCTTCTTTTTCCGTTAAAGCGGATGAAAAGAAACATAAAGCCCATGGAAACCAGCACAATCAGGGAAAGACGGAAGCTTAGAACTACAATCATAACCATAGTTCCCACCGTGGTAATAAAGCTTTGTATCAGCAAAGTGAAGCTGTTATTTAAAGCCTCCTGTATGGTATCCACATCATTGGTAAAATGGCTCATTAAATCCCCGTGGGTATGGCTGTCAAAATAGGACAGAGGAAGGCTTTGAGTATGGTTAAATAGATCCTTTCGTATTTCCCGTATGATTTTCTGGGAAGTTTTAACCATAAGACGGTTATATCCCAGTGTGGCCGTAGCCCCAAGGCCATACATAACCCCCATAGCGGCCACCATCCCAGCAAGGCCTTCCAGATCTCCAGGCAGAATATAATTATTAATAACCGGCTTCAGCAGATAGGTTCCCATAATATTAGCCAGACTTCCAATTACCACCAGAATTCCCACAATTACCAGAGATATTTTATGTCTTCCCATATAGGAGAGAAGGCGAAGCAAAGTCTTTTTTGTATTTTTCGGTTTTTTGTATCCAATGTACCTTGCCATTACAGTCCAACTCCTTCCTGCTGAGAATGATAAATTTCCTGGTAAATAGAATCAGAGGCCAAAAGTTCTTCATGAGTTCCCACTGCATGAACTTTACCGTCATCCATAATTACAATCTGATCCGCATGAGACACAGAAGAAATTCTCTGGGCAATAATAATTTTCGTCATGTCAGGAAGCATAGACTTAAGCCCCTCCCGGATTCCTGCCTCTGTAGCAGTATCCACAGCGCTGGTAGAATCGTCCAGAATCAAAATTTTAGGATTTTTCAAAATGGCTCTGGCAATACAAAGTCTCTGTTTCTGACCTCCCGACAGATTTACGCCTCCCTGCTCCAGATAGGTAGAATAACCGTCAGGAAAGCGCTCCACAAATTCATGGGCGCCGGCAATTTTGCAGGCAGTTTCCATTTCCTCCTGAGTGGCATCTTCTTTTCCCCACCGAAGGTTTTCTTCAATGGTACCGGAAAACAGTGTGTTTTTCTGAAGCACCATTGCCACAGCATCTCTCAAGTGTTTCAGAGAGTACTCTTTTACAGGATGACCGTCCAGATAAACCGTCCCTGCAGTAGCCTCATAAAGCCTTGGTATCAGCTGAACCAAAGTAGACTTAGCGGATCCGGTTCCCCCAATAATACCCACTGTCTGTCCCGGCCTGATATGAAGATCCACATCTGACAGGACAAATTCTTTGGCATCTTCCTTATATTTAAAGGACACATGATCAAATACCACATCTCCCCGTTCTACTGACAGATTTCCCGATGCCTCATCCTTAATATCAATCTCTTCGTCCAGTACCTCAAGAATTCTCCTTCCTGAAGCCATGGAACGGGTCAGCATCATAAATACATTGGATATCATCATAAGGGAGTTAAGAACCTGAAGCACATAGCTTAAAAATCCAGTAAGATCTCCCACCTCCATGCCGTTGACATAGATCAGGTTGCCTCCAAACCACAAAATTGCCAGAATGGTTCCGTACATCACATACTGCATGGCAGGCATATTCATGCATGCCAGCCCGAAGGCCCGCTCTGACACAGTCTGAAGCTCCATATTTACATGGTCAAACTTTTCTTTCTCATAGTCCTCTCTTACATAGGCCTTTACCACCCGGATAGCTGTAAGGTTCTCCTGAACAATCCGATTTACCATATCAATGGCTCTCTGCATCCGGCCGTATAAGGGGCGAACATGGCTGATAATGTAAAAAAGGGCTGCCCCCAGCAAAGGCGCCGCTATTAAAAAGATAACTGCCAGTCTGGCATTAATGGCAAAGGACAAAAACAAAGCTGTCAGCATCATAATCGGCGCTCTCACCAGAGGGCGGAGTCCAGTTGTCACTGCGTTCTGAATCACAGTCACATCGCTGGTCAGTCTGGTAACCAAACTGGAAGTAGTAAAATGATCCGTATTGGAAAAGGAGAAGCTTTGAATCTTTGCATACTCTGCCTTCCGAATCTCCGCTCCCAACCCCTGGCCGCATAAAGCGGCAAATCTGGAGTAAAGCATCCCCAATCCCAAAGACAAAAGTGCCAGAATACACATCTGCACTCCCTTCTCCACAATATAGGCTCTGTTTCCTGTGGCCACGCCGATATCAATAATGTCAGCCATAACCAGAGGGATAATCAGCTCAAACACTACCTCAAAGCCCACACACAGACAGGCATAGAGACCAAATCTGCGGTAATCCTTCATGTACTCATAAAATCTTCGAAACATTTTTTCCCTCGCTTCTATATACTTGTAATCGCAATAGTTGCATTTACAATTTAATGATTCTAATATAAATCTTTTCCTTTGGATTGTCCAGGGATTTTCACTGATAAAAGAAGACTTTTTGACAAAAGAAAACTGCCGCGTAAAAATTCCGCGGCAGTCTGTCTGCTCTCTCCTTGCTGATATTTATGTTTTCTTATACTCCAGGCCCGATTTCCTGCCGGCTGCCTGTAGATTCCATCTCTATGCCGGGACCAATCTCCTGGGAAGACGAGGTCTCCCCTCCCGGTCCCTGAACGGGAGCTGTTGTTTCTGCAGCTGTTGTTGTCTCTGGTGCTGCCGTAGTCTCCGGCGGCGCTGTTGTCTCAGCAGGAGCAGAAGTCTCCGGTGCCGCTGTTGTTTCTGGAGCGGCGGTCGTCGGAGCCTGGGTCGTGGGCTGAATCTTCTGTCCGGACGCATTGGTAGTAACAGAAGATTCAGTTCCTTCCAGATGATAACAGAGAATAGGATCCCCTGCGGAAATATTCTCAAATATAATCTTTGCCACAGAAGGAGGAAGATTAATACAGCCGTGGGAACCTCCTGTCTTATAAAGAGTTCCGCCAAAGCTGGAACGCCAGGATGCGTCGTGAAGTCCGATTCCGCCGTTAAAAGGCATCCAGTAATCTACCGGCGTTTTATAATCCTCACCAGTAAGCACAGCGTTTCTCTGCTTATAAGTGAGAGGATAGGAACCTGCCGGAGTTGCCCAGCCTCTGGACTGATTTCCCGATACAAAATCGGATTCCACAAGAAGCTTCCCATCCTTGTAAAAAAACAGGTGCTGAGCGGTAAGATTAATCTCCACATAAGTGCTGCCGTAATCATTATCTCCATGGCTGGCTGCCTTTTGTTTATAAACAGGTTCCCTGTTCCGGCTCTCTCCTGCGCGGATGAGAGCCGCAAGCTCATCTGCTTCGGCAGACTGATCTATTCTCCAGCCGTAAACGCCTCCCTTTATGGTAACGGTCTTTCCATAGGAAGTTTTCAGCGTCTTTGACTGATTATAAGTATCATACTTAGAAGCCAGCTCTTTTACATAGGCAGTTACCTTGCCTCCGTCTAAATAAGCCTGACCGTCCTCACCGATCCCCACCCACTGGGAAATCAGATCCCCGTTTACCACTTCCATCTGATTACCAAAGGAGTAAGTAACAGTGGTTTTCACAAAGCGATTCAAATCCTCCGCCTGTTTTGCTAAAACAGCATCGTCAGACCGGATCTGGGGATCTATGTATACTCCTTCCTCTTCCAGAGATATCTCCGGATTCAGATTGGTAATGGCCTTCTGTACCGCCGCTCTGGTCTTGTCCAGGTCCGCCTCCGTTCCCATCACTTCAGGAACGATCTCGTATCCGGTACCAGGTATATACTCAGAAACCTTCGCATTTTCCGGCTTAATAATCTTTTCTTCATTAAGACAGGAAAGCATGGAAAGCTTCTCATCCAAAAGCTCCTGGTCATACTGCACCATAGTATCAATTTCCAACTCCTGAGGCGTATTTCTGTGGCTGAGCCATTGACTGGTATCCTGCGCCGCAACCAGCTCCTCCAGGCTTCCGTCAAATACCGCTTTAAGGCCAATCTCACTGCCTTTTATAATTTCTGTTTCTTCCTGACGCCCCCTAATAGTCAATTCATAATTCTCAATACCGGAAGCAATCAGCTGTTCCACCTGCTCCGGAGTCTTCTCCGACGCATCTACCCCATTGATGGCAGTGTTGGGAAAAAATACGGTTTCATATTTTTTCCCCATCTGCAGGGTTACAAGAAAAAATATACCGGCCGCCGCTAAAATAATAATTCCTGCCAAAGCGGCCCAAAAAACTATCCCGGGTTTTTTCTTCTTTCTGCTCCTTGGTCTTCTATTCTCCATCTATTTTCTACCTCATTGCTTATGAAAATTTCGCCGCCCAATCGGCGGCGTTTATTCAGATATTCCAAGTATGATTATGCTCTGTCCATTATACCCTATGACTCAAACCATGTCCAATCTTTTTCCCCAGTATTTTATGACAATTTTCTTTCGGCATTGTAATCTTTTTTTCAAAAATTCCGCTCTATACGCATACAATAAAGAGAAAAGCAATTTCAGAGGAATTTTATGTCTCAGTTTATTCCCGTGTACGGAACCATCCATTCTATAACACCTATGACCAATGCAGACCAGACTGTCTCCTGCAATCTTATGTTCACAGTATCCACTTCTTCTATGGGTACAGTGAATTTCATGGTCACGCCAAACACTTATGTAAAAGATCAGAAAACGTTCCGCCCCGGTGATTCCATCGTGGCCTTCTATGATTCTCAGGCTCCTGTTCCCTTAATTTACCCGCCTCAGTATGAAGCCCTTCTAATGGCCGAGCATGTTCCAGGACAGTCTGCGGCCTTTGACTTCTTTGATGAATCCTACTTAAGCTATGACGGTACTCTTCGTCTGAATCTGAGCGCATTTCCCAGACAAAACTCCCATCTGTCCAACGGTCAGTATTATATGGGATTTCTCGGCAACAAATATCTGCTGGTTATCTATGGGGCCTCAACCAGAAGCATCCCAGCTGTAACCTCACCGGAAGAAATTATTGTCTTCTGTACAGAAGAACAGACCTCCTCTGACGAAAATACAGCCGTTCCCCTGTCATAACCACCTTCCCAATCGAAAAAAGGATCAGACTCTTCCGCCGATCTCTGCGGCTGAGTCTGATCCTTTTGTATTCTCTTTAATTATAGCAGATAACTGGAATTCCCTTATACACCAAATCGTATAAAGCCTTTGTTTTGGACGGGGGAAGATTAATACAGCCATGGCTTCCATTGGTTTTATAAATCTGCCCTCCAAAACTTCCTCTCCAGTTCGCATCGTGAAGACCGATCCCTCCGTTGAAGGGCATCCAATAGTCTACATGACTTTCATATTCGTAAGTGCCGTCTGCCTTCTTTGCTCCCCGAAGAATTCGGTCAGTCTCCTTGTAAGTAAGGCTGTAAATGCCTTCCGGAGTGGTGTAGTTCTTGGAAACATTGCCCGTAACACAAGGAGCATCCCAAACAACCGCTCCATTCTTAATCATGTATACATGCTGTCCGGTCAGGTCAATCTCCACATAGGTATTGCCCCAATCATTATCCCGGCTGGCCCCCGACTTGGCATAAAGAGGCTCTCTCACCTGACTCTGCCCAGTACGGATCATGGAAATAAGCGCTGCTGTCTCACCAGCTTGGTCCATCTGCCAGCCGTAGGGTCCGGTTAAGGTAACCTCCTTTCCGGAAACAGTGGAGAACGTTCTGGCTTTCCCCACCGTGTCATACTGATCTGCCAGGCTTTTTACATAAGCAGCCGCCTGATCGTAGTTTACGTCAATCTGCCCGTCTGCTGTACCCTGAAGCCAGGTACAGATCGTCTCTCCTGTCAGAACCTGGGACTGACTGCCAAACTGATAGGTAATGGTCATCTCCCGGCATTGGTTCATAGTGTCACAGAGAGCTTTAAGCTGTTCATTCTCCGCTGTAACGGTCACCGTATCATAACAGCCTGCTTCCTCCAGATTCACTGTGGTATTTCCGCTGTTAACTGCAGCCTCCAGGACGGCTGTCAGCTTTTCCAGATTTACACTGTTTCCCTGGACTTCAGGAATAATAACAAAAGGCTGTCCCTGGACATAAGGGGAAACGGCAGCGTCACACGTCTGAATCACCTGATCTCCGCTGACACATTCCAGTTCCTGGATCCTGCCTTTTAAGGCTTCCTGGCTGTACTGGACCTCCATAGCCAATGTGTTTGAATTGTCTATAGCCGGCCCGGAAGGCCGGCCCGCCTCGTTCTGACTCTGAAGAATCTGGTCAAGGCCATCTGATACCGTTACCTGATATCCTATAGCCGGGCCGCTTATGGTTTCCGTCTTTTGATCCCGCTCTTCTATAGTTAATTGGTACTCTGTACTGAAATACGTCTCAATCTGTGCCTTGGCTTCCGCTACCGTCAGGTTGCTGACAGTGACTCCGTTTATCTTAGTTCCTGATACAAAACGGGAGGTATCTTCCTCTGCCAGTGCTGTTATAGACCATGCCAGGGTCAAAACTCCCGCCAGCAAAAGTCCTCTTCCAATCGTACGAAGGTTTCTCGTTCTTTTTATTGCTCTCACCTTTCTCTCTGAAAATTTAGCCGGCCTCTCAACAGCCTGCTAAATAATAGAGTAACACCATTGGCATGGAAATGACAACCATTTTATGTAAATGTAAGAATATGTTAATATTCTCCCCCAACTGCAAAGGAATGGTTCATAGGTCCGCTTCCCTTACCCAGATCCAGCATGTCTGCCAAAGCCAGCGAAAGATAATTTTTAGCCTTCTCAACCGCAGTTTTTAAGTCCCATCCCTTAGCCAAATTTGAGGCAATGGCGCTGGAAAGAGTACAGCCTGTGCCATGGGTGTTGGGGTTGTCAATTTTCTTTCCCTTAAACCAGGCAAGGCTTCCGTTCTCATATAACAGATCATTGGCATCATTTAACTGGTGCCCTCCCTTGCACAAAACAGCGCATCCATAAGTTTCTCCTATGATTTTGGCTGCTTTTTCCATATCCTCGGGCGTCCTCACTGTTATTCCCGACAGAACTTCCGCCTCCGGAATATTGGGAGTAACAAGATCCGCCAGAGGAATAAGAAGAGATTTTAACTGCGCCACTGCCTCCTGATCAATCAATCTGGCCCCGCTGGTTGCAACCATAACCGGATCCAGAACAATATTTTTTGCCCTGTATCTGGAAAGCCTGTGTCCAATGACCTCAATCAGTGTTCCTGATGACACCATGCCGATCTTCACCGCATCGGGAAAAATATCTGTAAACACCGCATCCAGCTGCTGTCCAAGGAATTGGGGCGTCACCTCCATAATCCCGGTTACTCCCATTGTATTCTGAGCGGTCAAAGCAGTAACAGCGCTCATGGCGTAAACTCCATGAGCTGTCATTGTCTTAATATCTGCCTGAATTCCGGCTCCTCCGCTGGAATCGCTGCCTGCTATTGTCAACGCTGTTCTCATACCCCTTCTCCTTTCCCCATATTGGCCGCAGCCCTGTCATAGAAAGATGAAAAATCCTTAAAATTCGGCAAATAAATCCTGGAAACGCTCCGAAGCTCCTCCTGCTGTTCCCTGCTGGAGCTGTCATAAATCCCTCCAACAGGGAAACCGGCCTGTGCCGCAGTCACTGCTGCGAAAGGCGCATCCTCAAACACCCAGGTGCTTTCCCGATCTGTTCCCAGTCTCTCCCTTACCTGCTCATAAACATCCGGCTTATCCTTACCTGCTCCTGCCTCTGAGCAGGTAATCATTACAGTAAAGTACTTCCAAAGCCCCAGCCGTCTCAGAGCCTCTTCCACCGGCTGCCGGGGGCTTGAGGTGGCAATCCCCATAGGAATCTTCTTTTCCCAAAGCTGATAAAGAAAATCCTCTGTTCCCTCTTTGGGCTGTACCCGAAAACGATAAAAATCCTCCACTGTCCTCTGAATCCCTTTGATAATCTCATTCAGGGACATTCTCAGACCATAGTGTTCCTGCAGATATCCAGCACCGTCCTCCATAGTCATAGGGTAAAGGACGGCTCCAAGCCCTGGCTCAGCCTCTATTCCCATTCCCTCCAGATACCACTCTCCCGCATTGTCCCATACATACATGGAATTCAGCAAGGTTCCATCTACATCAAAGATTGCTCCTGTTATCATAACTCCTCTTTTCTGCCTTTATCCAAAGACTTCTTTTGCTGTCTCTTTTAAGCTTCTGGCAGCAGCCTCTATATCTTTTGCGGCGAATATGGCGCTGACTACGGCAATACCGCAGATTCCGCTTCCCTGAAGTTTTGTCATATTCTCTCTTGTTATGCCCCCTATGGCTACCACAGGGATCTTCACAGACTCACAAATCGCCTTCAGCATCTCAAAGCTTACATCTTCTGCATCAGCCTTTGTTCCTGTTGGAAATACCGCTCCCACTCCAAGGTAGTCCGCGCCTTTCTGCTCTGCCAGCAGAGCCTGTTCCACTGTCTGTGCAGAAACACCAATGATTTTATCCGGACCGAGAATCTTTCTCACTGTACCGGCTTCCATATCCCTCTGCCCTACATGAACTCCATCCGCGTCAATGGCAGCAGCAATCTCCACATTATCATTCACTATAAATGGCACACGGTATTCCCGGCACAGTTTCTGAATCTCCCTGGCTTCCTCCAGAAATTCTTCCTTTCCCATTTCTTTCTCCCGAAGCTGTATGCAGGTTGCGCCTCCCTTTAAGGCCTTCTCCACTTGGGAAAGAAGAGTCTCTCCTTTCAGCCAGGCTCTGTCTGTAACGCCGTAAAGCAGTAAATCCTCTTTATCGAATTTCATAGCGAGCTCCTTTTTCCAGCGCCTCTCCATCCATGGAATAAACCGCGTCAATAATTCTGTTTCTATAAGTAGAATTGCCTTCTCCTTCTCTCATCTGCTGCCAGCCTGTCTCTCCTGCCACACCCATGACACAGACTGCCGCTGCCGCTGCCTCCAGCATATTGTCGGGATTGGCGGTGATGTAAGCTGCCATCATACCAGACAGCTGACACCCGGTTCCCGTAATCTGCCCCATCTCCGGTCTGCCATTTCTGATAACATAACAGGTTTCCCCGTCGCTTACCAGATCAATGGCCCCTGTCACGGCCAGAATTGTATTCAAAGCTTTTGCAGATTTCTTAACAAACTCTACAGACTCCTTTAGATTCTCATCGGTCACGGCATCCGATATGTCAGCATCCACCCCTCTGGTGGTTCCGCTTCCCAAAACTAAGGTTTTTATCTCGGACATATTGCCCCGGATTACCTGAACATTAACTTCCTTAATAATATTCAGGGCTGTCTCCGTTCTCAGTCTGCTGGCGCCTGCTCCCACAGGATCCAAAAGCACCGGATGTCCCAGCTGATTTGCCTTTTTCCCAGCCAGAAACATAGACGGAATGGTTCTTTCATTGAGCGTTCCGATGTTAATGTTTAATCCTCCGCAGATGGAGGTAATATCTTCTGCTTCTTCCTGGGCATCTGCCATAATAGGACTTCCTCCGCAGGCCAGAAGAATATTGGCAACATCGTTTACCGTTACATAATTGGTGATGTTGTGAATCAG
The DNA here is from genome assembly GCA_019114305.1 of Candidatus Hungatella pullicola. Lineage (GTDB taxonomy): Bacteria > Bacillota > Clostridia > Lachnospirales > Lachnospiraceae > Hungatella_B > Hungatella_B pullicola. Next base: position 13,516 of record DXFU01000013.1, read on the forward strand.
CGGTGTTGTTTTTCTTACTTGTTCCAGACAATCTTTCAGCATAATTTCCTCCGTTTTCCCGCCATTTGGCGATATGTATATTCGATTGTCCTGTTTGGAATAAAGTCTGAGAAAAAGGAAATGGCAATAGAACTGCTTTCAGAACGTTAGTGAACACGATCTCATTTTCCCTACGTTGGCATTATCCAAATCAGGTTATGGGTTAAAGCGCACAGCTTACTCTCAGCCCACTTCAGTGAGCACCCCTTAATCGTTCTTTTTCATTATACTCCTGTACGGCAAAATTGCAATTGGTTTTCTTCTTTCTCCCAAAAATTCAGGTAAATGGGGCATTTTCCTGTTTAATCTATAAAGAAAGATCTGGTCTATTGGCAAATCTTTTTTCCTTCAGGTATAATGATAAAAAAACAGAAAATTGGCCGTTCCTTCCATCTATTGACATCTTTCTTTTTCCGTGCTATCATACTCTGGAATTAAAAAACTGCTTTAAAAGCCATATGTTTTGCTGTTTCTGGAATTAAACAGCGCATATGGCTTTTCTTTTTCAGGAGGTTATTATGCAGAATCAACATGACTTTATGAAGACAAAACCGGTCTTCCCTCTTTTGCTGTCCATGGCTGCTCCCATGATGCTGTCCATGCTTATTCAGTCTCTTTACAATATTGTGGACAGCATTTTTGTTTCCAGACTGGGAACAGAGGCTCTCACCGCCGTTTCTCTTGTCTATCCCCTTCAAAACATTGTCCTTTCCCTGTCTGTTGGAATGGGCGTAGGCATTAATTCCGTCATTGCCAGGCGGCTGGGGGAAGGCAGATCCGACCAGGCCAACAGCGCAGCCTCCACAGGTATGGTTCTCACTGCCATCCACTGTATCGTCATAGCTGTTCTGGGACTGGCGATTACCAAACCTTTTTTAAGCCTTTTTACCCATGACAGCAAGACTCTTTCCTGGGCCTGCCAGTACAGCTGGATTGTGCTGGGTCTTTCCTCCGGAAGCCTGTTTCAGATTACCTATGAAAAAATCTTCCAGGCTGCAGGCGCTATGGTTTATCCCATGATTGCCCTGATTATCGGATGCGTTACCAATATTATACTGGATCCTATTTTTATCTTTGGCCTATTTGGATTCCCGGCTATGGAAGTGGCGGGAGCGGCTATAGCCACCGTTATCGGTCAGTTTTTCTCTCTGTTTACCTATTTGGTTATCTGCTCCAGAAAAGACATTGGAATTTCCATCAGACTGTTTCCTCTGTCTTTGGACCGGGAAACTGCTGCTCAGATTTACAGCGTGGGGATCCCTTCTTCCCTTATGCTTGCCATTCCCTCTGCCATGACCGGAATCCTTAATTCTATGCTGGCAGGCTTTTCTCAGATGTATGTGGCAGTACTTGGAATCTATCTGAAGCTTCAGACCTTTTTATACATGCCTGCATCCGGTATTATTCAAGCCATGCGCCCCATAGCCGGATACAATTACGGTGCCGGGGAAAAGAAACGAATGAAGCGGATTATCTCCTGCAGCATGGCTATGACAGGGGCAATTATGGTGGCAGGAACGGTTTTATCCCTGTTTTTTCCAAACCAGATTTTTTCTATCTTCCAGAAAGACGCTCAGCTGATAGCTTTAGGGAGCCAGGCCCTTAGGATCATCAGTCTTGGATTTCTGGTATCCTCTGTCAGTCTGGTGTACTCTGGACTTTTTGAAGCCCTGGGTATGGGAAAAGACTCCCTGCTTATTACCCTGATCCGCCAGCTGATTCTTATTGTCCCTCTTGGATTTCTGCTGTCCTGCTTTCTTGGTCCTGCGGGAATCTGGATCTGTTTTCCTGTATCCGAGGCAGTGGCAGCCCTGGCGGCTGTATGGATCGTTAAAAGGAAACAGATTCTGGACTTTTAGCAGACCGCTCCCTCTTCTGCGGCCAGAAACACAGCAGCAGACCGCTCTTTTAAATTCATAATCTGCCCGTCAAATTCCCCTTCCGGATCAAAGGAGCTGGGGCTGGCCGTATAGAGAACCAGCTTCCATTCCATACCCACAGGAGGCGCAGGCAGCTCCTGGGTATGGCTCTCCCAGTGAGCATTGACAGCAAGAAAAATCAGATCATCGTTCTCTCCATCTTTGGTTCTTCCGGCAAAAAGAACTCCTATCTGTCTGGCGTAGGTCTCTGTCTGACTGTTCCAGGCCTTTCCATTGTGAACGGACAGATCCGGCCAGCCGCACTGGGCAGGCTCTGTCCTGCCTCTGAGAACCGGATGCTCCTTCCGAAACGCTACAAGCCTGGAAACAAATTGAAAAAGAGAGCTGTATTTCTCCAACCTGGACCAATCCAGCCAGGAAATCTCATTGTCCTGGCAGTAAGGGTTATTATTGCCGAACTGAGTATTGCCGAATTCATCTCCTGCAAGAAACATGGCGGCTCCCCGGCTGCACAGCAGCAGGGTAAAGGCATTTTTTCTCATACGCTCGCGAAGAGTCAGTACCTCATCTTCTTCCGTCTCTCCTTCCGCACCGCAATTCCAGCTGTTATTGTCGTTGGCACCGTCTGTATTATTCCAGCCGTTGGCCTCATTGTGCTTCTCATTGTAGGCGTATAGATCATATAAGGTAAATCCATCGTGACAGGTAATAAAATTTACAGAAGCATTCTGCCTGAGATCAGGGGGATACAGATCCAAAGAACCGCAGATTCTGGCTATGGCTGCCTGAGCCATCCCCTCATCTCCCTTCAGAAAACGCCTGATATCGTCTCTGTATTTCCCGTTCCACTCCGCCCAGCGATTCCAGGCTGGGAAACTTCCCACCTGGTACAGACCGCCTGCATCCCAGGCCTCCGCAATCAGCTTCACATGGCCAAGTATGGGATCAAAGGCCAGGCTTTCCAGAAGGGGCGGCTCTGAAAGAGGTTTTCCATCCTCATCTCTTCCCAAAATAGAAGCAAGGTCAAACCGGAACCCATCTACTCTGTACTCCACAACCCAATGGCGCAGACAATCCAGGATAAACTGCCTGACCATAGGATGATTGCAGTTGAGGGTATTTCCTACTCCGGAAAAATTATAATATTTCCCATCAGGAGTCAGCATGTAATACACATTATTGTCCAGTCCTTTAAAGGAAAAAAATGGTCCCCGTTCATCTCCTTCCGCCGTATGATTCAGCACTACGTCCAAAATCACGTCTATCCCGTTGGCGTTTAAAATCCGGATAAGATTCTTAAGCTCATACCCTTCCCGATTGTATTCCAACTCAGCCGTATAGCTGGTATTAGGGGCGAAAAAGCAGACCGTATTATATCCCCAGTAATTGAAAAGACACTTTCCGTCCACCTCCCTGGAATCTTCCATCTCATCAAACTCAAAGACAGGCATCAGCTCTACCGTATTCACTCCCAGCTCCAGAAGATAAGGAAGCTTTTCCAATATTCCCGCAAAGGTTCCTCCATATTTTACCCCGGAAGAAGGATGTTTTGTAAACCCTCTTACATGGACCTCATAAATAATCATATCGTGGAAGGGAATCTGATGATTCTGAAAACCGCCCCAGTCGAAGGTTTCCTCCACCACACGGGCATGATAAGCCAATCCCGGTTCCCTTCTGCTTCCCCACACGCTCTGTCCCGTTACGGCTCTTGCATAGGGATCCAGGAGATATTTCCTTCTGTCAAAAAGCAGTCCCCTGGAGGGATCGTGAGGCCCATCCATCCGATATGCATACTCAATTTCATCGATGTCCAGGTCAAATACAATCATGGAATAAGTTTTTCCGATTCTGCAGTCTTCCGGAAATGGAAGAACTGCAAAAGGATCCTGCTCCTTTCTGTGAAACAGACACAGCTCACAGTAGGTAGCGTAAAGGGAATGGATGGTAAAGCTGACTCCTCCCGGAACCACATTGGTACCATTCAGTCTGAATATTCCTGGTCTCACAAAAAATCCTCCTACTTTTCCCGTAGGATGAAGAAGAGGGGATGCCCCCCTCTTCATAATTCCATTTTCAGTCATATAACCGCCTCGCTCCGTAAAAACATTCTTATGGCTGCAGACTCACTGATCCCCCCCTTTTTTTAATTCCCGCTTGTTGGAATAAACCGCGCAATCCTTCCTGCGAACTCCGCTAAATTCTGAGTCTGAAGAACAACCTTTCCCGGGCCGGTTAACTTAGTTAGAAACAAACCCTCGCCTCCAAAGAAAATATTGCCCAGTCCCTTTACGGTCTCTATCTCATACTTGATGGTTGTATCAAAAGCAACCACATTTCCTGTATCCACTTTCAGCACTTCTCCCGGTCCTAAATTCTTTACAATCTTATCCCCGTCTATTTCCAGGAAAACCATGCCTCTTCCGCTGATTTTCTGAAGGATAAATCCCTCGCCTCCAAACAATCCCGCTGAAAACCGTTTGGTCAGAACAATATCCAGGTTTACGGAGGACTGGCCGCAGAGGAAAGCTCCCTTCTGGCAGATCATCTCTCCTTCTTTTCCCACATCAAGGGGCATAATCTGACCTGCCACGGTAGAAGCAAAGGCAATCAGGGCGCCCGGCCTGGAAGCGCGGTAAGTAGCCATAAATAAGGATTCTCCGGCGAACATCCTTCCCAGGCCTTTCATTAAACCTCCTCTTGCGTTGGTGGACATCTCCACTCCGCCTGTCATCCAGGCCATTCCCCCTGACTGGGTATACATCTCTTCCCCTGCCTGATCAAATAAAATTTCCAAAGCCGGCATAGTATCTCCAATGATTCTGTACTGCATGTGTTTTCCTCCTCGTCTTCTTCTATCCCTATTATTTGTATTCCATACCAATCCGGTTTACGTCTTCTTTCATGCGGATCACATCTTCCTTCTCCAAAGCCAGCTTAACCGCTCTCACATTATCCTCAATCTGATCCGGCCGGCGTGCTCCGCAAAGAATATGAAGATCCGGAATCAGCTCAGCAGTCAGAGCAATCACCAGATTTCCAATGGAGCATTCATACTTATTCTCCAAATCATTCCACCCTTTCAGCATGGCAATGATCCTTTTTCTTGGCTCCGGCTTCCACCATGGATTATTATTTCTCACATCTCCCTCAGGAAGAATTCTGTCTTCCGATGCCTTTCCGGTCAAAAGCCCCTGCTCCAATGGAGAGTAAGCCTGTATGGACACTCCCAGTTCCTGGCACACAGGAACCAGTTCCTTCTCTATCCGCCTTGTAAACAGGCTGTACTTCTCCTGAATCACATCCAGCTGTCCACAGCGGCAGTACTCCCGAATTATATCCTCTGTTACATTGGAAGCTCCGATAGCCCGTATTTTACCCTGTTTTTTCAGCTTCATCAGGGTATCCATGGTCTCCTCAATGGGATACAGCTTTGGATCCGGCGTCTGCCAGTGAGTATAACATACATCCAGATAATCGGTCTGGAGTCTGATTAAACTTTGTTCTACCTGTTTTTCCAAAGCTTTTCCTGATAAATCCCGGTAAACTTTAACTCCGTCTACCGACTTATGGTAAGCCGGGGTTTCATAATCCCACTGTAAACCGCATTTGCTGGAAAGAATGACCTTATGTCTCTTTCCCTTTAATGCCTTTCCTACCACCTTTTCGCTGTGTCCCAGTCCATAAACAGGAGCTGTGTCAAACCAGAGGATTCCAGCATCTATAGCCTCCTCTATGGTCCGTATGGATATCTGGTCGTCATTGTCTCCCCACCAGGCACCTCCGCCGATGGCCCAGGTTCCCATACCAAGAAACGGTGTCATAATGCCGCTTTTTCCAATTTCAATGAGCTTTTCACTCATGTAATCACTCCCTTTTCTGAAAATATGATATAACAGAATTCATTTATATCTGTTTCATTTTCTGCCCCAGCCTTTTACCATTGGAACAAAAGATGTCTCTTTTTTCCTTCCTCTGTCCTATCCTCCCGATACCAGCTGATCTCATTTTTCGGAATTTGGGCAAGGCCACACAGCTGACGAATCTGCTGGTACTTTGTGGCGCTGTTGGAGGAGGTTCCCACCCAATATGTCTGATTGTCAACCAATGCTGTCTTTTCCTTTCCGCGAAAATATCCCTGAGTAAAATCCACCTTCTCTCTGTATCCTGTCACCCACAGAGAACAGGTTTCCTCCATCTTTTTAAGGTCCGGCTTCCACTTTTCCAATATGTATTGGGTGGTTTTCACCATGGCCTGGGCGGTATTGACAACCGATTCTTCCGTATTTCCTAAAACAATCACCGTTACCTTTTTATCAAATACCGGAGATTTTCTCTTTTTTGCAGCCGGCTCCGGCGGCGCTGTCTGCTGCGGCTTTTTTACAATGATCTTTTCCCCATCTGAAAGATATTGATTAAACAAATTCCCTATTTCTGTAAAATCCTCTGTTTCCAGCAAACGATTGTAAAGTTCATTATTCTTAAAAGTATTGGAATTCAGCTTTGTGCCGCCCTTTTGTGCCAGACGGGAAACCATAGCCGCAAACAGGGAAGCGGCATAGGGGATCCCCTCCCTTATACGTCCAAAGCAGTCAGGAAAATCCGTAAAGTCCGGCATCCCTTTCTCTCCCTTTGACTGTCCGTTCAGCAGCCAGACCACGGCGGAAGTAAAATACCATTTTCCATTGTTGACAGCCGTCATGTAATTTTCTTCTTCCGGGCCAACTGTTTTTCTCCATTTTTCATACTCACCGGCTAAAGTTCTGGCAAACCATACGGCTCCAAAATGTTTTTGAAATGTTTTCTGTTCCTCATCTGTCTCCAGCCACTCATCCGGGAACAGTTCCTTATCTTTAAAAGAATATTCTCCTGTTCCCCCAGCTTCAAATTCCAAAAGCTTTTTCGTTCCGTCACTTCTGGCGTTTCCCGGCCTGCCAATACACGCCGCTCTTGCCCTTACTACATCCACAAGCTCCAGGCAGTCTCCAATTCCGCTGCCCTCTCCCCTTTTTACCAGGTAAAACTTTTCATATCCGGCGGTATGTGCCCGTTCCAGATATCCGGCCAGCTTCTCTATAAAAGGAGAAGTAAAAGCAATATCCTCCATCCGAATAGGCTTCTGTCTGTTTAAAGAGACACTGATTTCTCTCCCGCTTCTTAAACAGGATTCTTTTTCCTCCATTTCCAGACCATCTGTTAAAATATGAATCAGCCGCACAGAAATCTGGGCTTTTTTAAAGTTATCCATCCTTGCAGTCAGCTCTCTGTAAGCCTCAGAATCCTTATTTTCCTGTTCTTTTTTATACTCCAGCTCATAATAATATCCTGCAGCTGCGGTAATCGTCTGAGCTCCGTTAATAACGGAAAATCCCGGACTGCATCCTGGTCTTAGAGTTCCCAGAATCATCTCTTCCCCGCAGCCAAGCCTGAAATCGGGATTTTCAACTAAAATGGCAATTCCGTTGTTTTTAAACCAGAAAAGCTCCGGCTCATTTTTCAGGGTATTCCGAATAGAAGCATCCACATCCATAGTATCGCTGATTCCATAGCGTACGTTCTTCTTAAACAGTCTGTCTCCCACCTGATTATAAAGCTCCACCATCTGGTACAGGTCAATATTAAAGCAGATTCCCTGAAACCTGCTGCCGGCATATTGGCGGTCATTTCCGCCGTCCGACTCCAGGTTCATTTTCCCCTCTACAGGAGGCATCAGGCTCATCTCATATCTTCTGAGATTTTTCAGGCGAATTTCCTGATCTCTGTAATCCTGATCCAGAATACAGGTACAGCTGACCGAAAGATTTCTGCCCCCCTTCTTTTTGTCTTCTGTTCCTTCCGCTTCCTTTTTCAGCCGTTTTTTCTCTTCCTGGTCAAAGGTCTTCTCCAAAGTGATTTTCCCCTTCATATTACGGGCAAAACACACCAGATGAAGCCTGACCATTTTACTGTTTTGCCCCAGTGCAGATACGGTATCCCGAACCTGTTTCAAAAGTCCAGAAACAGCCTCTGCATTTTGAAGAGACATGATCACAAGCTTCTCATTGATCTCCAGTCCCATATCGTCAGAGGTGCACAGGAAAAAATCCTCCGGAGCGGCTAAACATTCCAGACACTCTCTGGCCTTTTTCTCCTCCCACCAGGTATCATCGCAGTCAATTTCCCGATCCGACAGAATTTCTCTCATATATTTTCCAATCTTTTCCGCTTTCCTTCTCTTCTCTCCATCCACGCTCATCTTTCGTTCCCCTTTTTCTTCGGATTTACAACGTAATTTCTAACGACTTAAGTGACACAGAGCCGATTCCATATCTGACAAGCTCATCGGCAAATTCATGCACTATGGACTGATATCTTTCCAGAATCCCTTTCATCCCTGCCGCCAGTTGGGTTCGGTCTTCCAGAGGAAATTCACGGACAAATTCCACAATTCCCACACGATAACTGTTAATAATCTTCTCAATTTCCAAAAGAATCTGGTCTGTATTTTCTCCCCCGTTTCTGTGCTGGTCCACTGCATAATCCAGATAATATTCCAATTCCTTTTCCAGCCTGTCCATCCCGTAGGCAAGTTCATTTTCCCAAGTAAAATCTCTGGTATTCAGCCTCCTGCTTTTCTGACTGATATCCTCCACCAGGTTAATAATCTCAGGATAAATGCTGCCTGTGTGGATGCCGAACATCTGCTTTAATTCATGTCTCAGTCGAGGCTTAGCCGATGGAGGAATCCGGATTCCATAGGTCATATAAGCCGGCAGATCCTCCGCCTCATCTCCCTGAAACAGAATAAAGGCTCCTTGTTGGGCAATAATTCTGCTGTTTAACTTAATATGATCAATAAATTTGTGATTTTTCTGAAAGATTTTCCTGCCGTTAAACCACGGTTTGTCCCTGTTGATGATAGCATCGTAATTATCATTGGTGTTTCTGGCGCTTGGACTGAAAATATCATCCACAAAAAAAAGAAATACCATTCCAGCCTCGCCGTCTTTGGAATCTTCTTTCTCCCTGTAATAAGGCGTCACCGCAAAATACAGGGCAGTCAGACAGTTGTAGGTTACATCCAGAAGACGGCTGGGAAACTCTCCGTGCTGGGCGTCAATCGCGTTATCCAGGTATCGTTTTTCTCCGGTAAGATTGCTCTGACGCATAGCGTTAAACAGGCTTCGTTCAAAAAAGGGATTTCCCTCCATCACGCCTTTTCGAAAAATATTGGGCCGGCAGGGGAAAGGATATATCTTTGGCTCCCCCCTGTATACGACAACGCTGTTTTCTCCGCCCCTGGCCAGAATATATCGGTCTACCCGGTCGATATAGTCGGAAACAGTTTTAATTTCCCTGCTTTCTTTCTGTATTTCCCTTACATGCCTTTCTTTTGGAAGAAATTCTCTTGCTATATGTTCCACAGCCTACCCCTCCCTCGGCAAAATATTCTATCTGATTTCCATTATATATTGAAAAGTCAGAATTATCCAGAAAAATCAAAAGATCAGCTGTATTTTTCTATATTACTTAAAATACAGCTGATCTTTCTCTCTTAAATCTCTGTCAAATTTGCAAATAATTACTCAAACATAGGAGTGGACATGTATCTGGTACCAGTATCCGGCAGAAGAACAACAATATTCTTTCCCTTGTTTTCCGGCCTCTTGGCCAGCTCCACAGCTGCCCACAGAGCTGCTCCGGAAGAGATTCCAATCAGAACTCCTTCCAGTTTTCCGATCTGACGTCCCAGAGTAAAGGCATCCTCATTCTCCACCAAAACAATCTCATCATATACGGAGGTATTCAAAGTATCCGGCACAAATCCTGCTCCGATTCCCTGAATCTTATGGGCTCCTGCAGTTCCCTTGCTGAGAACAGGAGAATCTGCCGGCTCTACTGCCACTACTTGAATCTGAGGATTTTTCGATTTCAGATACTCTCCTACACCGGTAATTGTACCGCCTGTTCCCACGCCGGCCACAAACAGATCTACCTTTCCGTCCGTATCATCCCAGATCTCCGGTCCTGTGGTCTGTCTGTGTACCTCCGGGTTCGCCGGATTTACAAACTGTCCTGCCAGAAAGCTTCCAGGAATCTCCTTTGCCAGTTCCTCAGCCTTTTCAATTGCGCCTTTCATTCCTCTGGATCCTTCTGTGAGAATCAGCTTCGCACCATAGGCGCGCATCAGCTGCCGTCTTTCCACGCTCATCGTCTCCGGCATTACAATAATCACCTCGTAGCCTCTGGCGGCTGCCACAGAAGCCAGGCCAATGCCGGTATTTCCTGAGGTAGGTTCAATAATTACAGCCCCCGGCTTTAAAAGGCCTCTTTTTTCTCCATCCTCAATCATAGCCTTGGCAATTCTGTCCTTTACGGAACCAGCGGGATTAAAATACTCAAGCTTTGCCAGAATCCTTGCTTCCAGCTGATATTCCTTTTCCAAATGGGTCAGCTCCAACAAAGGAGTTCTTCCAATTAACTGATCTGCAGATGTATAAATTCTTCCCATGTGACAAACCTCCATATATTTTTCTTAATTCTTGTGTTAAGGGGAGCATGTATTTCATTGCCTGTTTTTCTTTCACTTATAACCTATCTTGTTAGTAGGTTAATGAAATTATAACCATAGGACTGTGGTTTGTCAATCCTATTCTTGATAAATATCATTTCAGAGCATAAACCTATTTACCTGCTTTTATAATAGGTATATAATAATAGGACAAAAAGAACTGTAAATCCGTAAAAACATGACTCATTACCATATGATGTATCATGAATCCAAAGAAAGGAAACTATTATGATCATTTCCACCAAAGGACGCTATGCTCTCCGTGTTATGATTGACCTCGTCCAAAACCAGTCTGACGGCTACCTCCCCTTAAAGGAAATCGCCGCCCGCCAGGAAATATCGGAAAAATATCTGGAAAGCATTTTAAAGGTTCTGGTCCAGAATCATCTTCTTACCGGACTGAGAGGAAAAGGAGGAGGATATCGTTTAACCCGTCTTCCCTCAGAATATACAGTAGGGGATATCCTTCGCCTTACAGAAGACACATTGGCCCCGGTAGCCTGCCTGGAGCCCTGCGCTCCTCTTTGCCCCCGCAGTTCCTACTGCCCCACACTTCCCATGTGGAAGGAATTGGATCAGATGATTAACCGTTTTTTTGACGGCATAACCATCGCTGATCTGGCAGAACAAAACCAGGAAATCCATTGGCCAGCAATTCTTTTTCGTGATAAAAATCAACGGCAGTCTTAGGGGGCTGCTGTTTTTATGTTCATTTTCCAATCCGTTCCCAGGACACAGATTTTCCACAATTCTGTCACAATTCCTCCACCGGCCTTCTGTATAGTATAACATGTAAAGAGAAAACAAGAGACATAAAAAACAAATAATCTGATTACAGTTTTTCATATCTTATTATGAGTGTCCTGTCACACAGCCGAAACCGGATTTGCCGGAAATAAAAAGCTGTGACAGGACGGGAAAGGAGAATGGATTATGAAACTTAGAACAGCAAAAAAGGCAGCTTACGTTACAGCAGCAGCTTTATTATTCGGAACCGTATCCGGCAGCGTCATAGCCGGAATGAATTACGCAGGATCACAGATTATAACAGCCTATAACGCAGAGGAAACCACCTCATCTTCCCAGATAGCCGCTTCTTCTGTCTCCCAGACAGCGGCCACACAGACATCAACCACCACACAGTCCTCTGTAACCGACGTTTCTTCTATTGTAGAAAAGGTTATGCCCTCCGTAGTAGCCATCAGTGATACTATGACAGTGCAGCAGAGAGATATGTTTGGACGCCAGCAGACCTATGAGGCCCAGAGCAGCGGATCCGGTTTTATTATAGCCAAAACTGACACGGAACTTCTCATTGCCACCAACAATCACGTGGTGGAAAATGCTGAAAATCTATCTGTTACCTTTGTAGATGACACCTCCATCAGCGGAGCAGTCAAAGGAACAGATGCAGCTGCTGATCTGGCCATCGTAGCAGTACAGCTGTCGGATATTCCTGAGGAAACCTTAAACTCTATCCAGGTGGCCTCTTTAGGTGATTCAGACCAGCTGAAAGTCGGCCAGCAGGTAATTGCCATCGGCAACGCTTTAGGTTACGGCCAGTCTGTCACCGTAGGCTATGTCAGCGCTCTCAACAGAGAAATCCAGAATGAGGATGGAACCTCCTCAGCTTACATTCAAACAGACGCTGCCATCAACCCTGGCAACAGCGGCGGCGCTCTTCTGGATCTTAATGGAAACGTAATCGGCATCAATACTGCCAAAACCGCTTCCACAGAAGTAGAAGGAATGGGATATGCAATTCCTATTACAAAAGCACAGGAAATTCTCAACCAGCTGATGACTCAGAAGACTTTGATTGCCGTAGACGAGGCGTCCCAGGGATCTCTCGGCATACAGGCCCTTACCATTGACTCATCAGCAGCTCAGTCCTTCGGCATGCCTCAGGGCGTCTATGTATATCAGATAACAGAAGGGGGGGCCGCTTCTCAGTCTGAACTGCATGAGATGGATATTATCACAGCCTTCGACGGTCATTCCGTCTCTACTGTACAGGATTTAACCTCTATTCTTTCCTGCTATGAACAGGGTACAGAGGTAACTCTTACCGTTCAGCGTTTGGAAGAAGGAACCTATGCAGAACACAGCATTACACTTACCCTGGGCGCAAAAGAAGACATTTCTTCTTCCCCTCAGGCTTAAGAGACTGATTGTTCTGTTCCCCAGCTAAAAATTAAGGGGGCTGGGCTTCACTTGGCGAAAGATGCGGCGCCACTGCCAGCCTGCTTTTGCTCAAACGATACGGCGGAGAACCGGATCACAAAAAAGGCGATATACACTCCTCAAAGGAGCCGTATACCGCCTTTTCCTGCAAGTACCAAAGCAGGCCAATCAACAAAGAAAATCTGAGTTTCATTCAGAATACAGATGCCGCCTGCATCACCGTGGGGAAACCGTATTCCCATGATAAAAGTCAGAACCCGTTCATATCTCTGCGCCGGTATCTTCTGCAGCCCAGCACTCCGCAGCACGGAACATTTTTTGCCCCGTTGCCTCCTGTCCAATCTGCAGCAGTATAAAAGCGGTGGAAACTGTTTGCAAATAACCCCATTCCCAAATTGCTTTTTCGGAAACACCTGTCAGACGACAAAGATACCTGCACCGTTCTTTTCCCTTCTTCAACGGTTCCTGCTCATATTCATCAACCCATTCCCGCATAAGAACCCCTAAATCATAAGCTTTCTCATAAAAAATACCGTCTGGGTCAATCAGCTTAAAATCTCCCCCTGATAGTTCTTTGAGTATATTTCCGCTGTGGGCATCACCATGAAGCAATACAAATTGGGCCGGATTCATCGCTTCTTCTCTTGACTGCAAATAAGAAAATGCCCGTTCAATCACTTTATGTGAACAGGGATGGTTCCATTTTTCCCACATTTTCCCAATAAACTCTTTAAACCATACAGTACTTCCTCTTGAAAAACCGGCAGCTGCGACAGGGATTTCCCATGTCTTTTGAAGCGCAGAACAGATAATCCGCAGCTGCTCAAAAACAGAATATCCCAGTTCATTGAGCGGTTTTCCCAAACGTTCCAGCAGACAGGCTTTTCTTTTTAGGTCATAGGCATATAATTTTACGTATCCATAACCGTTTGCTGTTTCAAGTACCGTTATACTGTTCTCAAATTCACCCCCGAGATTTTCTGGCATATCTACTTTCAGAACATACTGCTCTCCATTCTGGCCATCTGCATAAGCAGCCAGTGCGTGTGTCCCACCGGATAAGACTTTCCCAACAGAAATATTCCACATATCCTCTAATTCAGAAATTATACCATCAAGATTGGCAAGCCATGCTTCACCAACAGTTCCCGCTGATTTTGCCCGGCTGACGACAAGGGGAGGTATACTTCGTTTCCTCATCTTTCTGCTGCAGCTCCAACTGCTGTATTCCATCCTTTTTTCCATTGTTTGAAATCCTCCTGTATTTTATTTACCCATACAAGAGTTTGCGGCAAATTCCCATATCATACCTCCTCCGCTCTCCCTGCTCCAACTCCGTCTGCCCCTGGGATAGAAAGCCCTTGTTCTTTTTCCCTTTCCGGCTCAGTCAAGAGAAGAATCAGCCGTGACATTTCACCTAAAATATCTCCCGGCCTGAAACGGGCGCCGTCTTTTGAAGAAAAAAGACGAAAATATACGCCAATGCATACTGCCCTAAACGCCACGCAAAGCCAAAAAACTAAAATCTCAGTCAGCAATTCTCCCGTATTGTCCGGCGGCATGAGAGAAGTGAATACAAACAGCATGGCATAAGAAAAATATCCCTTAGGATTAAATTGAGAGCTCTGAGTGAAAACGAGAATAAAAGGGACGCATAAATTAGTCAAGACCACCGGCTTAGCCGGTGGCTTGCACTGCCCCTATAAGGGGATATTCCCTGCTTGCGCCCGGAAGGCGCACTGAGGACCTGCCAGCTGCACCACATCCACAGCCGCCCCTAAAGGGGATTTTTCAGTGCTTCCTTATTCCGGCGCAGCCCCCTTGGGGCTTGCTGGTTTGCTTTGATTTCCCACTACCACTCCAAGTGGTTTATCTTTTGTTTTTCTTCACCGGCTCACCCGTAAACGGGTCTATATACTCCACTAGTGTCATCTGGTCATATTCCAAATCTTCTTTAATTTGATTCTGAATATATGCTTTGATTGCAGCTGTATTCTTCCCCACTGTATCTACGTAATACCCTCGGCACCAGAAATGCCGGTTCCCGTACTTATACTTTAAGTTTGCGTGTTTCTCGAATATCATTAG
>DXFU01000014.1 GCA_019114305.1 Candidatus Hungatella pullicola
ACAGTTCATTACGCTGGTCACCAAAAATGGAAACTACTTTTATCTGATTATTGACCGGGACGATGAGGGAAATGAGACGGTACACTTCCTGAACCAGGTGGACGAGGCGGATCTGCTGTCGCTGATGGACGAAGAGGAAGCGGCACAGTATCAGACAACGGAAGAACCAGAGGAGACTCCGGCTCCTGAAACAGTTGAAACGGAGGAAGAAAGCACAGAAACGGGGGACGTGGAAATGGAAACTGAAACGAAAAAATCTGTAAATCTCCTGCCTGTGGCTTTGCTGTCACTGGCACTGATCGGTGGCGGCGCGGCATATGGCTGGATGAAGCTGAAGGGAAAGAAAAAGGAACAGGCGAAGCCGGATCCGGATGCGGATTATGAAGAGGATTTGGACGAGTATGACTTCCCGGAGGATGATGAGGAAGGAAATTATGAGGAGGAAGAACCGAAGGATGTAAAAGGTTCGGAAGACAATGAGCTGATGTGATGAAGTTTGAGGGCGGCTTTGAGCCGCCCTACATAGGGAAAAAATATTTGATTTTTAAGATGTTTAGGGTATATTTTTATTATGATAGGGTACGATGATGGAACGGTCATTAAAGATTGAGTAGGATGGTGAAATGTAATATGAAGAAAATACCAGATAGATTTAATGGATATTTAAGAGTTAATGGAAATGAATTTGTGTATAATGTTTCAGACTCTGTTGTTACAATGCTTCCAGCGCAAAGCGATAAAAGCAAAAGGTGGGATGTATTTCAAAATACCTGCTCGTATAAGTGTGAATTTCCGGAATATTTATTTGGAGAATATGAAGAAACTCAAATTGCCTTTTTGCGTAAAACTGAGTTTAGTACGAGGGGGTTAGGACTCGATTTGTCTGTTCAATTTGCGACTCCTTTAATAATTAAAGCGGCTGGCAATGCTGCTGGTTATTATGACAATTTGACGGAAGAGTGGAATAAGTTTCATGCTATTACATTTTACGGTGGCAATATAAATTCTTTATATATGCCACAAATTGCAGTAGAACCAACAGATATGAATCAATATTTTAATAATGGGGCAAGACAAGTAAAAATACGTCCATGGAAAGAGTACTCACATTCTATTGAACTTAATATAGATAACGAGAAAGTTGAACTAACGATTTCTGTGCTGCAATCAGGAGAAATGAACGATCCAATAAAGTTAGAAGCATATAATCTTGGTGAACTAAATTCTTATATACGGTTTTCGTTTGAAAATGCTCAAGACAGTATAAAAATCATTAAATATTATAAAATAGTAAAATCCTTGGTAGCAATTTTAACTAAACAAAATAACGTTCGTTTTGATGTATATCTTAGCCAGAGAAATTCCGCTAAACAATATTTTACTACAGCATACTGTAAGATTTTTGATAGACATGAAAATTATTCTATGAAGAGGAGTAATCGGGTTATCCCTTTATTAAGCATTTGGAATGGTCTCCCTAATTTGATTAATAAAATAGCAAATGATGAGGCAGAAATCTTACTAACTATTTTACCGGAAGATAATAAAATGGTTAATAAGATTAGCATATCCAATATTCAAGATTTGTGTACTGCTTTAGAGGTCGCATATAATTGGGATTCACGGACTCGAGAAAAGGATGAGCACATCACGGAATTGAAAAAGGCTATTAAAAAAAGTATAAGTGAGTTTATAAAAAATCATCCAGAAATTGATGTTTATACCCAAACGACAGTAAGTAGTGCATTTGAATATCTCAGTTATACATTAAAACAAAAAATAATTACATTGTATAATGAAAATCAATCTGTAATAGATTTATTAATTTCAAAACGTAGTTTAAAAGAAATGAGTGAAGAAAATATAGCGGCTTTTGTAAAATTACGGAATGGGAAAACTCATTCAGGCGTAATTAATTGGGGAAATAGTGCTTATTTGTATCCCGCTTTATTAGCTTTATTATATGTATGCTTCTTTCGATATATTGGGTTAGATGAGGAAAAAATTAAAGCAGTGATATTTAATATTTTTTGAAAGTTGATATATTGTTCTTTTCATTTAGTAAAAGCAGATTCTTATTTTATAAAGTCTAAAAATATAGATACATTTATATTCTAGCAGCTCCGGCCACCTCCGGGGCTGCTTTCACGTTCAGGAAAGGAGCGGATGCAGATTGAGTAAATTGGTTCTGGCCGAGAAGCCCTCGGTCGCACAGGCACTGTCGAAGGTTCTAGGAGCAACCAGACGCGGGGACGGCTATCTGGAAGGAAACGGCTATGTGGTGAGCTGGTGTGTCGGTCATCTGGTGGAGCTTGCTCCGCCGGAGGCATACGGTGATCAGTATAAGAAATGGCGTAAAGAGAACCTGCCGATTTTCCCGGAGCCGTTTCAATATCGGATTTCAGCGGCAACGAAAAAGCAGTTTGAAATCCTGAAAAAGCTGATGGCCCGCAAGGATGTGGAGAGCCTGGTCTGCGCGACAGATGCAGGGCGTGAAGGGGAGCTGATTTTCAGACTGGTCTATCATCAGTGCAGGTGCCGGAAGCCGTTTGAGCGGCTTTGGATTTCGTCCATGGAGGACAGCGCCATCCGGGAAGGATTTAAGAGCCTTCGACCATCAAAAGAATATGATGCTTTGTATGAAGCGGCCCTGTGCCGGGAGCGAGCCGACTGGATTGTCGGAATCAACGCTACCCGGCTTTTTTCATGCATGTATGGAACAACGCTGAATACCGGGCGAGTCATGTCTCCTACCCTTGCCATGGCCGTTGAGAGGGAAGCCGTGATTGCGGCATTCCAGCCGGAAACTTTCTATCAGGTACAGCTTCACTTCGATGGTTTTACCGTATCCGGCGAGCGCATGGAAAATCGCGAGGCGGCAGATAGCCTTGCTAAAATCTGTCGGAAGGAAGGTTCAGCCAGAGTCACAAAGATTACGCAGGCGGAAAAAAGCGAAAGGCCTCCTGCACTTTATGATTTGACCAGTCTTCAGCGAGAGGCCAACCGAATACTTGGGTACACGGCACAGCAGACGCTGGACTACACACAGGCCCTTTACGAGAAAAAACTGGTCACTTATCCCAGAACGGACAGCAGGTATCTGACAGAAGATATGGCGGAAATGCTTCCGGAGCTTGTGGCTGCCGCAGCAGATGCGTGTTTTCTGGATGTTGGCGCTGTATTGGTGAATGCCGGGCAGGTCGTAAACAACAGGAAAGTGACCGATCATCACGCTATCATCTCTACGAAAGAATTGCAGAAAGGTACTTTATCAGAGCTTCCGAAAGGGGAAGCGGAAGTTTTAAGGCTGATTGTCCAGCGCCTTCTGACAGCTGTAAGTGAGCCATGCAAAACAGCGGAAACTACAGCTGAAATCCTTTGCGGCAATGCGGTTTTCAAAGCAAAGGGGAAAACGGTTCTTTCTGCCGGATGGAAGGGAATTGAAGAGAAATGCAGTCCTAAAAAGAAAAAAGAGAAAGAGAACGTGCTGCCATCCATGAAGGATAACTCTACTCTTCCGCTGCTTTCCGTAGAGATAAAGGAAGGGAAGACCGT
This sequence comes from Candidatus Hungatella pullicola, assembly GCA_019114305.1. GTDB lineage: Bacteria > Bacillota > Clostridia > Lachnospirales > Lachnospiraceae > Hungatella_B > Hungatella_B pullicola. Next base: position 3,556 of record DXFU01000014.1, read on the forward strand.
TCCGCCAAAGCATTTTACAGAAGATACGCTTCTGCAGAGCATGGAGACGGCTGGCGCGAATGAAATGCCGGATGAGGCAGAGCGTAAAGGGCTGGGAACTCCGGCTACCCGCGCTGGAATTATTGAAAAGCTGATACAGAAGGGGTTTCTGGAGCGGCAAGGGGATAAGAAGACCAGGTATCTGATCCCCACGCAAAAGGGCATCTCTCTCGTAAAAATTCTGCCGGAGCAGATTCGGTCTCCTGCGATGACGGCAAATTGGGAAGAAAAACTTCTTCTGGTTGAATGCGGCGATTACCAGGCGGAAGATTTTATGAAGGAAATCTGTGAAATGATACGGGAACTGGTAGACACTTATGAGGTTGTGAAAGGAGCCGATGTACTGATGCAGAAAAATGAAGTGATTGGAACCTGCCCTCACTGTGGGGCGGAAGTTGTCGGCCGCAGTAAGGGCTGGTTCTGCTCCAACCGTGAGTGCCGTTTTGTCCTTTGGGCGGATAACGCCTATTTCAACAAAATAGGCAAGCGGATGACGAAACAGACCGCAGAAAAGCTGGTACGAGACAGACGTGTGAAGTTAAAGGACTGCATGAGCCAGAAGACGGGAAAGACCTATAACGCCTCGGTATTTCTTGAAACAGAAAATGACGGCAGACCGCACTTTAAAATGGAATTTGAAAACGGGGGACAGAAATGAGTGAAGAAAAGAGGAAAACGGAAGCAGCTTTCCTGATTGATGATAAGTCTTTTCTGCACTTGCAGGAAATTGAGGAAGGCTATTATTTTGCATTTTATGATAAAGCCAGTTATGAGAAACAGTACGATGGAGATATTTCCAGAGAAGACCTGCATTGCTGTCCCGTTAAAAATCCTATGGCTGCGGCCAGAATCCTGGCAGTGGAGGTCGCAGGATTTGACGGGCTGAGGGCAGAAAGAGTGTCTCTCCGTATGCTGGAACCCTGCGTGGAATCGGGAATTCGCAGGCGAAGCCTCTGGGAACCGGAAACACTGCCGAAACGGGATATTCGGTTCATTACTCCGGATTATAAAGAGAAGTTCCGTATTCCGGACGGCGGCACGATTGAAGTAGTGTATCCGGACAGGGCTTTCACTGCCAGGTGTCGGTTCCTTGATGAATATCACCTCACAGTATCCGGCTCCGTCTATCATATCTGT
>DXFU01000015.1 GCA_019114305.1 Candidatus Hungatella pullicola
GTTTTTATATCTTCTAAATCGAACCATCGTCCTATTGTCATGTCCATTCCCCTGTTGATTTAACATATGTTCGATCAGCAGGGCTTCTTTTCCCCTTATCCAAAAATCGGAATTTCCTATAAAGTAAAAAAGAAGAAGCAAAAAGCAGGTCCAATCCTCTCTTTTCAGATTTTGGGCCTGCTTTTTTACCTTCTTCTTCCTATTGGTGTATCTCAAGAGGAAGTCCGTCAGGATCATGGAAAAATGTCATTTTCTCCCCTGTATAAGTGTCCAGCCTTATAGGCTCAGTCTCAATTCCTTTTTCATTCAGCTCTCTCACTGTCTCATCTACAGACTCCACCTTAAAAGCCAGATGCCTGAGCCCACATGCTTCCGGATAGGAGGGACGTTTGGGGGCGCCTGCTACTCCAAAAATCTCCAGTTCACATCCATTCATCTGAAGATCCAGCTTATAATCTCCCCGGTCCTCCCGGTAATTTTCCCGAACAATCTGAAATCCCAGTTTGTTTACGTAAAAATCCTTAGACTTCTCATAATCAGAAACGATAATGGCTACATGATGTACCGTTCCCAGCTTCAAAATCCCCATCTCCTCTCTTTTTTTGTTTTTTCTGCTCTTTTTCCTGTGTACCGTTATTTTTCCACAGCCTTTCCCAGAGGAATCTTATCCCTTCCTATCTGCCACACACTGATTTCCCCTGACTCTGCCTTTCTCTCAGGCACTTCTTTTGCTATAATTAATTCCGGCCATACAAAAGAAGTTTCCATTGCCTTTCCGTCTACGCATACTTTGGAAAATGGAGTAAAATTCTCACCGTAAATCAGAATATTGGAATCGTTGTATACAACATCCTGCACAACAATGGGATCAATACCCATCTGTAAGTCTGTGGCCTTATAAGGACTTTCACCGCCGTAGACCTGATGGTCTCCATAAAGAATGTCATACTCCAAGGTCTTCATATCCGCCAGATAAGCGTCTTCATCTGCGGATTCATCTTTAAAATAATTCTGATGAAACCTTATCATAGTTCCCTCGTGTATGTTCAGCAGATCCAACACATGAGCTCCCAGCTGATAGGACTCCACATCCTTTTTTACCACGGGAAGATTCAGGTTGTTCCATATTACATACTCTGTCTGATAGAGGGAATTATTTTTCATTTCATCCTCGCTCCATTCAAAACCGGGCAGATGGTCTCCGTAAAGAACCAAAACAGTAGGTTCCTGGCGTATTCTCAACCGATTCACCAGAGACCGGATAAAAGCATCCATGTCCCGGATCTGGCTGCAGTAGTAAGGAAAATTGGGATACTTTCCATGTCCCTGAACCGATATCGTGTAAACGAAATCCGGCGTATCCGTTGAATCCAGAGCCTTTAAAATATGTTCTGTCAGTATTTTATCCTTACACCAGCCAACCGCATTTCTCTCCACACCGTTCATATATTCAATGGGAGTAAAGGTATCAAATCCCAGCTGGGAAAATACATGATTCCTGTCGTAGAAAGTTCCTTCGTTATTGTGAATGGCGTGGGCTGTATATCCCAGATTTTTCAGATCAAAGGCCAAACTCTCGCAGGATGTTTTCTTAAGTACAGTCTTATAAGGATATTCCCCCGGGCCAAAAAAATCCAGATTCATAGCTGTAATTACCTCGAACTCTGTATTGGCAGTTCCCGCCCCCACTGAGGGAACGGTTAAGTACCCTCCCGGATAATTTTCCTGTAGCTGATGGAAAAACGGAATAGGGTCGTAATTTACCGGATTATTTTTCCATAGAGAAGGGTCAAAAAATGATTCCAGCTGAACCATAATAATATTAGGCTGATGATCTCCCGAAATTTCATATGTATTTTCTGGAACCAGTTCTTCGTGACGAATGGCCTCCACCGTCTCCTCATCGTAATCTTCCGGCTTGGAAATGCCAGTATTAAACAGAGAATTGGAAAAACAATAGGCAAAGCCATAATCCTTATAGGCCTGGCCGATATTTCCAAAACGAACGGCTACCAAGCCGGTACTCATGGCCGCCTCCGTAAAGATAAGAACTGCCAGAACCGTACCCGCTGCCATCCCGGTCCCCAGGCCCCACCTGATTCTTTCCTGACTTACAGGAGAAAATTTCCAGGCAAAAACGCAGAACACCACAGCAGCAGCAGCGGCGACAGCGATGAAAATCAGCTGATACCAGGTAAAGTAGGTGGTGGCAATATTAACCGCATATTTTACCAACCTTAAATCTGCCGCTGTAAAAGGCGTAGTCCGGAAAATAAGAAGCACTCCATTTACAATTCCCATTGCCGCCCAGAAAACAGAGAGAAGAATACAGGCAAATACCTTTCTTCTTGTAAGGAAAACAATGGCGAAGGGAACAGCTACCAGACAGGTATTGAGAAGAAATACCGCGAAAGAGCCGGTTAGATAGGCTGCCAGTTCTCCAATAGACTTTCTGCTTATCAGCTCAATGACAAGGTTCAGAAGAACCGCAATGATTATTATTCTACCAAGCCACTTGGCACATTCCTTCATTTATTTTCTCCTTTGCAGTTTCACTCGCTGAAAATCTTTTAAACGGCTTTAAGTCTACCACATTTTACTTTAAATTTACATAGTTTTTTTCATAAAAATGAGGATGAATCCTTTCAATTTCATCCTCATTCTTCCCCGCTTCTTGTTCTTCAGCCATATGTAGCTGTCAGGACACAAAATCCCCTTCCTCTACCTGCTGGATCAGCCCTGGTTCTTCCACAAGGACCACTGTATCCTCTTCTGATTTCTCTTCTTCCACAGATTCCTCCTTTATGGGAGCGCCGCACTTACCGCAAAACAAAGAATCTTTTGGAACCCTGGCTCCGCACTCCGCACAGATATGGCTACCTTCACTTCTGGACAACTCGATCTCCAAAGCCGCAATTCTCTCACGGCTGCTTTTAACCATCTTAAAAGCCTTTTCATATTCTGGTCCCGGTTCCTGGCAGGAATCGTAATACAGCTTTCCGATTACTGCATAGGCCTCCTCCATCTTTGTCTTTTCGCCGCTTATCTGAGTCTTCAGCTGAAGAGTCTCTGTCAGCACTCTGGCCTTCTCCGCCATCTCTTTACCGGTTCCGGTGAGAGTTCTTCCCAGCTCCTCTAAAAATGCCATCTGTGATTCCTCCTTTGATGTTCTTTTTGCTGTTACCCATTTTATCCCCATAAGATAAAAAAGTCAACTTTCCTATGAAAAGAGGTATGTATTCACAGACATCCATTCCTCTCAGGCAGATGGAATCTGACCTTTCACCAGTTCTGCAGGAACAGAATAATACTGTCCCCTTCCCGCCTGATTAATTACGTAAAAGATTACATTGTCTTCTCCCTCCCAGAACCAGTTTAAGTAATAATCACTGTACAGCACGCCGTTGTCAAGAAGAGTTTGAACCGTCTCCTGATCAGTCACCGGAACCAGCACAGTTTCATAGGTGTCCGGATTCTCTGCCCTGACCTGGACCTGATCTGCCAGATTCTCAGACGGATGAAGCTGAATCTGTGCCCCCGCTTCATTGAGCAGAGCAATGGTTTCATCAAAAGAGGGATATAAAGCATAGGTTCCATAGGACAGAACATCTCCGTAGAGCCAGGGAACCTGAGCTCTTTCCTGTTCCTCTAAAGCTTCTTTCTGTACAGGATCCAGAAACTGAATCTGTCCCACCGGCATATGATTTTTCTGTTCCTCAGCTGTCAGCTCTAAAAGTTCTTTTTTAAATGTATTAACAATTTCCTGTCTTGCCTCAGCATCCTCAAAACCGATTTTCCAGCTGGACGTTCCTGTCATGGATTCCATGGACAGGATAATTGCTGCAGTCTGGCTGCCGTCCTCCTTAAGAATAGGATAAACTCCTTCCTTATACTCCCGGCTGTTGTACAGCTTCTCTATCAGTTCTTTCACTGGCTCTATATCTGACTGATAGGACCTTTTCACTGTCTTTCCGCCTTCCAGCACATACTGTACGGAAAAATATACAGCTCCCCTTTCATAGTTCAGGCCGCTCTCCATGGACTGAACTGCTTCTGATGTAAGCTTCTCTACTGTTTCCAAGTCTGCCAGTCTCATATGTTCAAAGGAATAATCATCCTTGGACATGGTCTCCAGATAAAAATTTCCGTCTTCCAGCCGTCTGGCCTTTCCATAGCCAGGACTGTAGTCCACTGAGGAAAAACTTACCGATGCCCAGGACACCTTTTCCCTGGAAGGAAAGTAAGAGTCATATCCCGGAATATCCAGCCAGAAAAATGCAAAAATCAGGATTGCCCCAATGCAGCCTCCCGCCATCTGAATTTTATGGGAAAACAATTTCTTAAAGTCAAACGCGTAGATAATCTCTATCACGCAGTGGGAAATAACCAGACCGCAGATCAAACCAAACAAAGCCCATCGAATGTTCCTTAGAATACTCCAGAACAAAAGCCCTCCCGTCAGAGAAACCAGAATAACCACAGGAAGTTTCAGACAAGGTTTCAGCCATGAAAAGGCAATTGCCTTTCCTGCCGCCTCTGAACCTCTCCGGCGGTAAAAAATCAATGTAACAGCACACACAGCCAGGGCGGACAAAATCACAGTTCCAAGATAGACAAAAGCCTCTGTCCCATTCATATCTCCAAACCTTCCTGAGCTGACCCCCATTAGAAACAATGGAGAGGAATGACGAACCAGTTCTGTTACAAAAGCGCCACTTCCCCTGTAGGCAGTCTGGAACATTTCCTGAAAATAGCCGTACAGAATCCAGATAAGGCTAGGAAAATAAACATGGAAAACCACAGTCAAAAGAATTCCTATTATCTGATTCCCTGTCACAATCATTGCCAAAACTCCAACGGAATACAGCAAAAGATAATGAACAAAAAAGAATGCCAAGCCGTTAAAACCTGCTGCCGTTGCTGCCCCCACTGGAATTCCATTAACTGCCAAAACAGCCAAAGCCAGAAGCAGATTGATCAGCCATATGACAAAAGGTATAAAAATCCCCACTGCTGCTCGGGAAAAAAACAGTATCTCCCTTGTTATAGGAAGGCTGTGATAAAAATCAGTCTTCTGTCTGGAATGAAGGTAGGAAAAGCCGGCTGCTGCAAATATGACAGACAAAACAGCCACAATCACAACCAGCATAGGGTTCCTGACAGAACACCATCTGGCCACATTCGATCCTATTTCCCCTGCAGTCAGTCCACCTCTTGTCTTCATACTGCTGATTTCCATAGCAATGCCTACTGGAAAAGTGAAAAACAGAAGCAAAAAAGTCAGAGCCTCCGCCCACAGGCGACGGCGCATCTCTTCCACTGTAAGTCTAAAAAATAAGTTTTTTGATGTCATAACCAGCCACCTCCGTTTCACTAATAAATATTTCCTCAAGAGACAGAGGAATCATCTCATAAAATACCGGATTCACCGCTTCTATGCGACCATTAACCTCTTCTCGCTCTCCCCTCACTGTAAAAGTCAAAAGCTTTCCTCTTCGCTCTGTCTTCAGAATCTCCAGCCCCTTTAAGTCCGCAAAATCCATTCCTTCCTTTAGAACGCACTGGATCTTATGTATCTGCAGCTTCATTTCATCTAAATCCTTAGAGAGAAGTATCCCGCCTCTGTGAAGCAGGCCTACATGGTCACAGATATCTTCCAGCTCTCTCAAATTATGGGAGGCGATCACAGGGGTTAGATTTCTTTCCTCCATGTCATTGGCAAACAAGCTTTTTACTGCCTGTCTCATAACCGGATCCAGACCATCAAAGGTTTCATCACACAGAAGATAATCTGTATTGGCGCAAAGCCCGCAGAGAACAGAAAGCTGTTTCTTCATCCCCTTGGAATAGGTATTGATCTTTCTGTCCCTGTCCAGACCAAATCCTTCCAAAAGCCGATAAAACCGATTCATATCAAAGTTTCTGTATATCATAGAGTAAAATCCTGCCAGCTGGGCCGCCGTTCCATTATTAAAATAATAAGGATCATCTGAAATATAAAAAAATCGTTCTTTTACCTCAGGCCGTTCAAACACCTCTTTCCCGTCAATAGTTACCTTTCCCTCATCCGGTTTCAATATCCCGCTGACCATACGAAGAAAGGTGCTTTTGCCTGCCCCATTAGTTCCTACAAGCCCAAAAACGCTTCCATCCCGAATTTCAGCATTTATATGGTCTACCGCCGCAATATTCTCAAATCGTTTTGTAAGATTCTCAGCTTTAATCATAACTCTCCTCCTTCCGGCATTATCTTTGTCCAGTCCTCAGCAATCCATCTGTGAATCTTATCCTCCGTAATGCCTGCGTTTCTGGCCTGCCGCATCCATTCATTCAAATCCCGTCTCAGCTGCCCAGTTTTTAATGCCTTTATAGAACTGGCATCTGCCACAAAACTTCCCTTTCCTTTGACTGAATAAATAAAGCCTTTTCTCTCCAGCTCGGCATAAGCCCTCTGAATTGTATTAGGATTGATGGACAACTGGGTTGCGAGGCTCCTCACAGAGGGAAGCTGGCTGTCTTCTTCCAGAATGCCGCACAAAATCAGCTCCTGGAGTTTTTCCGTTACCTGCTCGTAAATTGGCCTCCGATCCTTATAATCCAATATAATCATATCCCACCTCCTATCAACTGTATTAATACATCTAATACAGTTAGTATACTTAAAACTTTCTCTTTTGTCAACCAAACTTCTCTCAGACGGTTCTGCAACAAAAAACAGGCGTTCCGGATCACTTCCGGGCGCCTGCTTCTTCTCCTTTATTGTTTTATTAATTTCTTCTGTCTTCCACCACCAAGGTCCTGATAGCATCCTTTGACTGATTCCAGTTAAACACATACATCGTATAAGCTACTCCTGAGGTCACAGAAAAGTTGACAGAGACCAGAGGACTTCCTGTCTGGGACATTGTGTCATAGATATCCGCTGAATAATACCCAGGACTTAAATATCTGAAATTGGTCACCTCCTTATACCGCACATTGTTAAAGGTTACCATTCCGTTATTAAGAACTATATTCAGGTTTCTATTTGTATTGGAAAGATTGCATGCCCTGATACAGCCGCTGGTACCTCCGTTACAGCTGGTGTCAGTAATTGTCAAAAGATCCAGACCGCTGTCTGTATTAATAATAGCAACCGTTATGGCTCCGTTCATAGGCACGGTTATTTGTTTCTGAATGTAGACATATCCATTCTCTCCTGCTACCGTTACCGTCTGAATTCCGGCGGATACTCTTCCGTACTGGCTGATCTCTCCATTATTCAAGCTTGGAACTACCAGCTGGTCATTAATATAGATCAGAAATGTATTATAACCTGCCGAAGCGTTGAGAAAACGCACCACACCATACTGGGTAATATTACAAAAATAGCATGGAATAATCGGCCTTGGAAAAACAGTTATAATAGTCCCCACTATTCCATTTCCTGTCTGTCCTCCTCCAGTTCCCGGAACCGTAGGATACAGATCCGCTACCGGTCCTCCTTCTCCCGGATTGGGAAGAGGAATCACCGGCCGGTTCTCTGACTGATCTTCCATGGCTGTGATCCGGTTCTCTCCTCCTGAAACATACGCTCTTGTGTCCATTAAAACCCCTCTTTTCATACTTTATATTCTAATCTATTCGAGAGGTTTCACTTCATGCCTGTATTTGGTATTTTTTAGCTTTATAAGGCAATCGCTTTGGCGCCTGCTTTCGTCTTTGTCTCTCTGGGTCTCTGGACAAAGAGATGCATCAGCTGTTTCATTACTTTATAATAAGCAGGTATAAGGAACAAATCAGCAGCCAGCCATGCCACTGGATTGGCAAAACATACTGCGCTGTATCCAAATATGGGGACAAAAATAAATCCTACCAAAGTTCTGGCGGCCATTTCACATACACCGGCAATAATAGCGAGCTTGGAAAATCCCAGTCCCTGAATCATAAACCTTACAATGTTTACAAGGGCCAGCGGTATATAGAATGCAGAATTAACCAGAAGAAAGCTTCTGGTATTGGCCAGAATCTCTGTCTCTCCTCCATCCACAAACATCAATGCAACCACATCGCTGAAAAAGTAAAGAGCCAGGAATCCAATTATAGAATAAACGGCTCCAAGAAACACACAACATTTCATCCCTTTTTTTATTCTGCTTAGCTTCTTTGCCCCCACATTCTGCCCTCCGTAAGTAGCCATGGTGGCACCCATAGCGTCAAAAGGGCAGCAGAAAAATGTGCTAATCTTACTTCCGGCAGTAACAGAAGCTACTGCCACAGAACCAAGAGAGTTAACAGCCGTCTGAAGCACTACGCTTCCAATAGCGGTAATCGAGTATTGCAGACCCATAGGAATTCCCATGTTGCACAAAGTAATCATGGCATTTCTATCCGGCTTCCACTCATCTCCTGTCATTCGAAGAATGGGGAATTTCTTTGTCATATAAATAAGACAAAGGACACCGGATACAGCCTGGGAAATAATAGTAGCCCAGGCAGCGCCCTCTACTCCCATTCCCAAACCAATAATTGTAAACAAATCTAAAGCTACATTCAATAAAGAAGATATGAGAAGGAACAGCAAAGGAGTGGTACTGTCTCCCAGAGAACGAATAATTCCGGAAAGTGTATTATAAAGGTATGTAGCGGGGATTCCTAAGAAAATAACAAAGATGTAGGCATAAGCCCCATCTATAATATCCGCCGGCGTATTCATCCACTGAAGAATCTTCCTGCACAGCAGACAGACCACAGTTGTCATCACAACAGCAAAGGCAATGGACAGCCAAGCACCATTGGCCACAAATCTGCGCAGTCCTACTTCGTTTTTCTCCCCGAATTTCTGGGCTACTGGAATAGAAAAGCCGCTGCACACACCGGTGCAGAATCCTATAATCATAAAATTAATGGAGCCGGTAGAACCTACAGCTGCCAATGCGTTAACTCCTAAATACTTTCCCACAATAATGGTATCTACCATATTGTACAGCTGCTGGAATAAAAGACCAAACAACATAGGAATCAAAAAGCTTAAAATCAGCTTCATGGGAGAGCCTGAAGTCATATCCTTCATTTGTTTCTTTTCCATACTATTATCCTCACTTTTTTATCGATAGTAATCGCACCAAACATTTAATTTACACTCATAGCTGGATTTTTTCAAGTACAAATTTTTAATTTGGAATTTTCGTAATTTTCATTGTTCTTTTATATATTTTTTATATTTCAAAATTTTTTCTGTTCATTTTATAAAATTTATGATATAATTCTGTTAAAATCAACGAAAGGAGCTATAATTATGCAGGCATATCTATCTATGTGGAAAAATTATGTGAATTTCAAAGGACGTACCACTGTAAAAGGCTATTGGCTGGCTGTTTTATTTAATTTTCTTGTTTCTCTTATTTTGTCTATACTAGTCAGCTTTGCCGATGTATTATCGATTCTGGCTCTTCTCTACAGTCTGGCTGGCATCATACCAGGGCTGGCACTTTCCATCCGCAGACTCCACGACATAAACAAGTCTGGGTGGTGGGTACTTATAAACCTGGTGCCTTTAGTAGGAGCCATCGTTCTGATCGTTTTCTTCTGCCTGAAAAGTGTGGACGAGAATAATAAATATGGAGAAGTTACTATCTAAAGCAGCATCCCCAGATGTTTGTCTTTACATTTACACAAAAAGAAGAGCGTTCCCAATGGGACGCTCTTCTTCTATTACATTTCTTTATTCATTTCCATATAAGGCAACCAGCTTGGTCAGATATTCATATCTCTCCTTTGCTTCTGCCTCATTTCTTGCAAACAGTTCAGCAGCTCTCTCCGGATTCTTCATAGCAAGAGATGCATAACGAACCTCTCCCTTTAAGAATTCCTGATAATCTCCTGTTGGAGCCTTGCTGTCCAGAGTGAACTTCTTCTCTGCCGCAGGATTGTAACGGAAGTTATTCCAGTAACCGGACTCTACTGCCAGCTTCTCTTCTGTCTGAGCCTTGCTCATACCCTTCTTAATACCATGGTTGATACATGGAGCATAAGCAATGATTAAAGATGGACCCGGATAAGCCTCTGCCTCGGAAATAGCCTTAACAGTCTGTGCGTAATCAGCACCCATAGCAATCTGAGCTACATATACATAACCATAGCTCATAGCAATACTTGCAAGGTCTTTCTTCTTGGTCTCTTTACCGCCTGCAGCGAACTGTGCAACAGCTCCTGTCTTGGTGGCCTTGGAAGACTGTCCGCCTGTATTGGAATAAACCTCGGTATCAAATACCATAATATTGATATCCTTGCCGCTGGCAAGTACATGGTCTACACCGCCGAAGCCAATATCGTAAGCCCATCCATCGCCGCCGAAGATCCACTGAGACTTCTTAGCCAGGAAATCTTTGTCTTTAACAATTGCCTTGCATACGTCGCAGTCAATACCTTCCAAAGCAGCAACCAGCTTGTCTGTAGCTGTTCCGTTGGTAGCTCCGCAGTTAAATGTATCAAGATACTCCTTGCACGCTGCCTTTACTTCTTCGGAAGCATTCTCAGAGTTCATAACAGTCTCTACTTTAGCCTTTAAGCCGTCTCTCATAGATTTCTGAGCCAAAAGCATACCGTAGCCGAACTCAGCGTTATCCTCAAACAGTGAGTTGGACCATGCAGGACCCTGTCCCTTCTCATTTACTGTATATGGTGTAGAAGGTGAAGAGTTGCCCCAGATAGAAGAACAGCCGGTTGCATTGGCAATATACATTCTGTCACCAAACAGCTGAGTAATCAGCTTAGCATATGGTGTTTCACCACAACCTGCGCAAGCGCCGGAGAACTCAAGAAGAGGTTTCTTAAACTGGCTTCCCTTAACAGTGTTCTCTTTAAATTTGGCGACAACTTCCGGCTTTAAGCTTACAGTCTGACCGTAATCAAATACTTTCTGAGATACCTCGCAGTTTGCTTCCATATTAACCATGGTAAGAGCTTTCTCGCCCTTCTTGCCAGGACATACGTTAGCACAGGAACCGCATCCGGTACAATCAAGAGCAGAAACAGTCATGGAGAACTTGTATCCTGGCATAGCTGTCATTGGAATTGTCTTCATCTCTGCCGGTACATTTTCAGCCTCAGCATCTGTAAGAGCAACTGGACGAATTACAGCGTGCGGACATACATAGGAACAGAAGTTACACTGAATACAGTTATCTGGATTCCAAACCGGAATATTAACAGCGATGCCCCTCTTCTCATATGCAGAAGAACCAGAAGGCGTGGAACCATCTACATAATCCTTAAATGCGGATACAGGCAGGGTATTTCCTTCCTGAGCGCTTACCTTTGTCTGAATGTTATTTACGAAATCAACAACATCCTGTCTTCCGCCGGAAACAGTCTTATAATCAAGACCTTCATCCTCGCAGTTCTTCCAGCTCTCCGGAACCTCAACCTTAACAACACCCTTTGCTCCGGCATCAATAGCTGCCCAGTTCTTCTTAACAACATCCTCACCCTTACGGCCGTAAGTAGCTTTAGCCGCTGCCTTCATAAGCTCATTTGCCTTCTCAGAAGGAATGATACCTGTCAGCTCAAAGAATGCGGACTGAAGAATTGTATTGATACGTGTTGGTCCCATGCCTGTCTCAATACCGATCTTTACACCATCAATGGTATAGAAGTTAATGTTGTGGTCAGCAATGTACTTCTTAACCTGTCCTGGCAGATGCTTCTCAAGACCTTCCATATCCCATGGGCAGTTTAACAGGAATGTTCCGCCGTCTACCAGCTCCTGAACCATGTTGTACTTACGTACATAGGAAGGATTATGGCAGGCTACGAAGTTAGCTCTGTGAATCAAATATGTGGATTTAATCGGCTTATGTCCAAAACGAAGGTGGGACATAGTAACACCGCCGGACTTCTTAGAATCATAGTCAAAGTAAGCCTGAGCGTACATATCTGTGTTGTCACCGATAATCTTAATGGAGTTCTTGTTAGCGCCTACAGTACCGTCAGCACCAAGACCCCAGAACTTACAGTTTGTTGTCCCTTCTGGAGTTGTCACCAGAGGTGCGCCTGTCTCAAGAGACAGATTTGTAACATCATCCACAATACCAATTGTGAATGGGCTCTTTGTTGTATTTTCATATACAGCAACAATCTGAGCTGGTGTTGTATCCTTAGAACCTAAACCGTAACGACCTGTCAGAATCTTAACCTGATCAAACTTGGTTCCCTTCAGAGCAGCAACAACATCCAGATACAGAGGCTCGCCCAAAGCACCTGGCTCTTTTGTTCTGTCTAATACGGAAATTACCTTTACGGAATCCGGAATAGCCTCAATCAATGCAGCTGCTGAGAATGGTCTGTAAAGACGAACCTTTACAACACCTACCTTCTGGCCCTGAGCAGCAAGGTAATCGATGGTCTCCTCAATGGTATCATTTACAGAACCCATAGCGATGATAACGTGCTCAGCGTCGGCAGCTCCGTAGTAGTTAAATAATTTATAATCTGTACCAATCTTGGCATTTACCTTGTCCATATACTTCTGAACAATTGCAGGAAGGGCATCGTAGTAAGGATTGCATGCCTCTCTTGCCTGGAAGAAGATATCAGGATTCTGTGCAGAACCTCTCTGACATGGATGGTTTGGATTCAGCGCATGACGACGGAATTCGTCAATGGCATCCATATTCACCATCTCTTTTAAATCCTCATAATCCCAGGTTTCAATCTTCTGAATTTCGTGGGATGTTCTAAATCCGTCAAAGAAGTTGATAAACGGAACTTTTCCCTCAATAGCTGCCATATGAGCAACTGGAGTTAAGTCCATAACTTCCTGTACACTGGACTCACAAAGCATTGCACAGCCTGTCTGGCGGCACGCATATACATCAGAATGGTCACCAAAAATAGATAAAGCGTGGCTTGCAAGAGCACGTGCAGATACGTTAAATACACCTGGAAGCTGCTCGCCTGCAATCTTATAAAGGTTAGGAATCATAAGAAGCAGACCCTGAGAAGCTGTATATGTAGTGGTCAGTGCACCAGCTGCTAAGGAGCCGTGAACAGCACCGGCCGCACCGGCCTCAGACTGCATCTCCGTAATCTGTACTGTATGACCGAAGATATTAGTTCTTCCGTCTGTTGCCCATTCATCTGAAGCTTCTGCCATAGGTGAGGATGGGGTAATCGGGTAGATGGCTGCCACATCAGTAAATGCATAAGAAGCATGAGCTGCTGCATGGTTTCCATCCATGGTTTTCATTTTTCTTGCCATTTTGATTTCCTCCTACAAATGTGAATATTGTATCATATATTTTCCCCAAAGGGGAGAAAGTGACCTATTAGATATTATATCAATTATTCCTCAAAATGCAAATATTAAAACTATAAAATTACGTATTATTTTCAAAACAATAGCCGGAGAAACCTGATTGGTCTCTCCGGCTTAAGATATCCTTCATTTTATGAACTGTTTAATTTCCTGTCATAGGATTCGGCGCTATGGTTCCCGGTTCCGCTGCTGTGGTGGATGCTTCCGTCACACCTGGGCCGGCTGCCTCTGTAGTAGCCGCTGCAGTAGTGGTTTCTGCCACACCTGGACCGGCTGCGGAAGTAGTCGGAGCGGCGCTGCTCTCTGCAGGAGTCTGGCTGGTAGTCTCTGTAGACGCAGCACTTGTCTCTCCTCCGGAAGCAGCTGACGAATCCCCACTTGACGCCGACGGATCTGTAGGCTGAATCACTACACCGGAAGTATTTCTCCTTATGGTTGCAGATTTACCCCTGTATGTGCTGTTATGAAAAAATTCGTCGCTGATCACTTCTCCATTCTTTTTGGTAACCAGATTTGTTACCCACCGGCTTCCTTTTGTCTCAGCCTTTACAATCTTCTCTTCTCCTGGCTGAAGAGTCTGATCCTCTTCATATACAGGAGCCGGAGCATCTAATTCCGCTACTTTTTCCGAATGCATGGAAATTGTAACTCCCTCCTCCAGTATAGGTATTCCCACAATGGAAATTCTTAACTGTCTGTTGGCAAAATTAGCCCTAATAACAACGGCGTAAGGAGAATTATTTACAAATTTCATATCCGGACCGCCGAAGCTGACCATAGCATCTTCCCCTGGAGTAACATAACTAGGTTCATAGCTGTGGGCATGACGCTCTGTAGTTGTCAATCCTGAAAATACCACTGCGTTATACAGCGTAGACGATACCTGGCAGACACCGCCTCCCGGCTCTTCTACTAAAACGCCGTTTACATAGGCTCCTGCAGGCCGATATCCCTTAGCCTCAGAACGCTCACCAGTGGTGTTGTTAAACGAAAATTCCTGTCCAGGCTGAACGATCACTCCGTTAATAGCGTCCGATGCCAACTCAATATTTTTATTTCTGTCGCTGTTGGCCGTTGTAGTAGTGGTATAGGTTCCGATCACCTGATACTTCTCCTTAGCCTCTGCTGCAGTCATATCGGGAGCCACTTCATTAGCGCTGGCTTCAATTACAGCCTGAAACTCCCTGGCATTAACCTGAGTCAGAATATCGGAAGCCAGTTTTTCCTGATCAATCTTAATACCATTTTTTTCTGCCGTATAAACAAAGCTTCCTGTTTCTTCATTAAAACTTTCAATCTCACCATTCTGTGGTTCTACATCCCACTGAGCTGCCGCCGCCGCTGCCGCTTCTGCCGCAGCGTCCTCCAGTCCTGAAGTATCAAGAGTATAGCTTTCCTTAGGTTCTCCTGTATAAATTTCTTCAAGCAGATCATCAATCTTGCCAGCCATCAGGTTGTCCACTGGATACTCCTCTCCATTGTAGGTTACCTTCATTCCCCACTGGAATTCCTCCAGAAGAGCTTCCTTGGCTTCTTCTCTGGACATTCCTGTTATAGAAATGCCGTCTACCGTAACCTCCTTCTCCAGCTGTGTCTCTTCTGTGGACGCAGCTTCCGTGGACTGTGAACGGTCAGAACCGGTCATCTTCACCACAGCTGTGATTACAATTACTGCCACAATTATGATAATGATCCCCAACAGAATCTTGGTAATGTCGTAAGAGGGCCCCTTTTTTCTGCGGTTGGCCGTTCCTCTGGGCTGATACGAGCTTTTCCGCCTTGCGGTCTGGCTTCTTCTGCCTGTGCCGCTCCGACTTCCCTGAGATCTGTAATCTCTTCTGTCGCTCTTTCGTCTGTTATCAATCTGACTCATCTATTTCACCTTTTTACTTAATAATGTAGGATTACAACAAGTAGTTTACCATACTTCCTAAGAAATGCAATTACAAAATTATAAATTTCCTATTTATTTTCCCTTGCATTTTCTGTATTTTACAGATTTAAAAAAACATGTTACTATACTGTTACTAAACTATTTCAAATTGGAGGCAAATTACAATTATGGAAGAATTCTATCAGGCAATTGAACAGACCATCCATGCTGCCGGCTATGAAGGAAACGTAGACGGAGAATCCATCTACAACGAAATCTGTGATGAAATTGAGGGAAAAGAAGAAGGTGCCTATGTTTTTATGTCCAAGAAAACAGATGACACCTTCTTCGAGTACAGAATTGAAATTTTTGAGGAACAATTTAACCTGTCAGCAATCTACATTCACACTCCCCATCAGGTTTACTTTGCCTGCTTTGACTGAGAGCGGCCTTCTGCAGCAGCGGTTTTTTTCTGTTCCAGCCGTTTATACACCACTTCCCGAAGCACCGCATAGAAAACGGAACAGACAGGGATGAAAATCAGCATTCCTATAATTCCCATGGCACTGCCGCCGATGGTAACTGCCACCAAAACCCAGATTGAGGGCAATCCTACTGAGTTTCCCACCACATGAGGATAAATCAAATTGCCCTCGATCTGCTGCAGGATCAGGAAAACCACCACAAAAATGGCCGCGTCCAGCGGATTGGCCACCAGCATAAGAAAGGCTCCGATCACACAGCCAATGAAGGCCCCGAACACGGGAATCAAAGCGGTAAATGCGATCAGTACTCCGATTAGCAGTGCATAAGGCAGGCGAAGCACCGTCAGCGTCACAAAAAACATAGTTCCCAGAATAACGGCCTCTACACATTGTCCCGTAAGGAAATTTGTAAAGGTATCAGAGGTCAGCTTAAACAGCCGCAAAAGATAATCGGTTGTTGCGTCCGGAAGAAAAGCCCGGCCGAGTTTGATAAACTGTCTTCCCAGAGTCTCCTTCTGCAGCAAAATATAAATAGCAAATACCAGCCCAATTACGAAGGTAGTAACTCCGTTTACAATGGACATGGCTGCGGCAAAAGTGGAAGAAAGAACGGTTCCGGCTCCTGATGACAAAAATGTTATCATTTGTTCCATATATGCTTTCCAGTCTATTTGCACACTGTTAATGTACTCCAGGATTTCCGGATTCTGAGCGAATAAATCCTCAGCCATAACCCTTACCTGCTCCAAAAAGGCAGGAATACTGTACTGAAGGCTCATCACAGTCTCCACAAGCTGAGGAGTCACCACAAAGGTAACCACAAGAAGAATTCCCACTACAAGCAGCATGGACAAAATCAGACTTATTGGCCTTGCTGCTTTCTTTTTAAAAGGCAGTCTTTTCTCTATGGCTCTCATAGGAACATTGAGAATAAAAGCCATAGCCGCTCCTGCCATAAATGGCGTAAGAAAACCAATCAGCCGGGTAATCACAGCAAACACATTTTTATAATTGACGCCAATTACTACCACTGCCACAGTAAAAACCACAAGCCAACGAATTTTTTTTATATTAGTGTCATTTAATTCCATATACCCTCCTGTAATCCTTTTATTGTAAGGCTTTATAACCTATTATACACAAGCCTTGCCTAAGTTCAATCAAAACTATTGGAAAAATTTATGAAAAATCCGGAAACAGTGGCAAGCAGGGTCACATACATTGGAGTGTAAACAAAATATCTGGAGGAAGTAACATGAGTGATCTTGCAGCAACAAATTGCGGATGTGGATGTGGGTGTGAGTGCAGTAATGGAGGAAGTGGATGTAATATTATCTGGCTTATCCTGATTCTGTGCTGCTGCTGCGGCAATGGCGGCGGTTGTTTTGAACATAACGGATGTGGATGCGGCGGAAACAATGGATGTGATTTTATCTGGATCATTCTCCTTCTGTGCTGCTGCTGCGGCAATGGCGGCGGATTCTGCTAATCAGACAAAATACCTTCTGCAAATCTTTTCTGTCAGCAGAATATAGCTCTTTCCTGCAAAGGCATATTCTCCCGCAGTCAGTCTGAACCGGCAAAAAGGGGTCGTTGCAAAATGGATGAGGAATCATCTATGGAGCAATGGCTCCATTTTGCCGCCTGTAAAAATCCCCTGCAGTAAGCCGTAACTAACAGCCTGCCAAACAGAGGACTTTTCTGATAACTTTCCTGTATTCTATTGCGTCGTTCTATTCGCTCCTGTACCCAAACTGTCAATAATGGTAATTACCAGTCCCTTGATACTGTTTTCCGTGGTTCGATAGGGCGCAATCCTCATGGTGTAGAACTGACCGTTAGTAGCCACCACCTCCCGGTCTACCGGCGCCAGGGTCTTTAATACATTCTGTGCATCCTCAACGATCTTTTCGTAAGGAAAGCTGTGGGCAAATATCTGAATGGAGCGGCCGATATCGTGATCCATCAGCTGGAATTCTCTGCCGATATATTCCGTAAACTTCCGGATATTCAGCTTTCCGTCCACGAAAAGAATACCGATCATGGTGGACGACAAAAAGTTTGACAGGTCATTGGTCATGGTAGTCAGCTCTTCTACCTTCTGCTGATATTCCGTATTCACGGTGTAAAGCTCTTCATTCACTGACTGTAACTCCTCATTGGAACTCTGCAGTTCCTCATTGGCTGTAAGCAGTTCTTCATTGGCTGCCTGCAGCTCCTCATTCACTGTTTCCAGTTCACCAATTGTTCTGTGCAGGTCATTCTGGGTTTCCTGAAGCTCCTGCTCAAGATCGGTAATCCTGCGCGCCGCCGTAGTATCAATATCATATTTTTCCCGTACCTCCCCCTCCTCTTCCGCTTTTCTGGTGCTGTCCAAAAAAAGCATGGCCGCCAGATTTCCCGTATTCTTTCCAGGCAGACAGATGGGCTGGACGCTTAAATCAATGCAGCGCCGACCTGAAGGCGTATCCATAGTAATATCCGTATAGGTCACAGGGGCGTTCTCCGCCCTGCTCCTGCTCAGAGCTGTGGAGGCCGCCAGGCTCAGATCCTTGTTCAGAATATGGAACAGATTAAAAGATGCCTTTCCCGGAGCAATGGAAACAAAATCAATGTAATTTCCAAAGAAATGCAGCACTTCATTGGCTTCATTCAGAACAAGTGAGGCCGGCATATATTTCTCCATAAACCGGGTATATACGGTTTCCATCTTGAATTCCTGATTCTCCAGACTCTGCATACTGACCACCGCGGGAACAGCGGGCTGAAAGCTGGGAATGCTGAAGGCCGGAGCCGTAAGATTCTCCACCTTTCCTGCGCTGTTATGAATATATATTTTCTCTGCACTGCAGGCCGGCTTAAACACATCTGCATATTCATTGGCCGTCTCGCTCTTTCCCAGGAACAGATAGCCTCCATTTTTCAGAGCAGAGTGGAAAATCGCAAACAGCCCCCGCTGAAGCACCGGCTGAAAATAAATCATTACATTTCGGCAGCTGATCAGGTCCAGTTTTCCAAAGGGCGGATCCGACAGCATATTGTGAGGCGCAAAAATAATCATCCGCCGAATCTCCTTAGAAATCACATACTGGTCATTGCGCTTAATAAAATATTTAGCAAGACGCTCCGGCGTCACATCATCCACTATGCTTTCGGAGTATATCCCTCTGCCCGCCTGCTCAATGGCCTGAATATCAATATCCGTCGCAAAAATTTTAATATCCCGTTTCAGATGAAGCTCCTCCAGAATCTCACGAAAAAGAATAGCCAGAGAATAAGCCTCCTCGCCTGTAGAGCAGCCTGCGCTCCAGACACGTATGGCTTCATCCTCCTTAGCGCCTTGGACAATGGGATATAAAGCTTTTTCTTTCAGTTTTTCAAAAAATGCCTGATCACGGAAAAAATTCGTCACTCCGATCAGAATTTCTTTTACCAGAATATTGATTTCATCCGGATTATTATCCAAAATCTTCGCATATTCCGAAAGCGTCACACTGTGGGTAACCACCATACGGCGTTCAATCCGTCTCAGCACTGTAGTTCTTTTATAATGGGTAAAATCAATGCCTCTAGCCTTCTTCATCACCGCATAAATATGGGTAAGGCTCTCCTCATCCGTAAACATGACGCCGTCCTGTTCTGGCTGGATCACCACCTGGTACTTTGCATAATGGAGAATCTCTCCGGCAATTTCCTTTGGAGATAAAATGTAATCCACCAGTCCGGTGCTGATAGCGCTTTTGGGCATTCCGTCAAATTTCGCGCTTAAAGGATCCTGGACAATGGTCAGGCCGCCCTTTTCTTTGATCATTTTCAGTCCGTTTGTTCCATCAGACCCGGTTCCGGAAAGTACCACTGCAATGGAGTGCTCCCTCATTTCCTCAGCAAGTGTATTGAAGAAAATATCGATAGGATGGTTTAAAAACCCCTGAACATATTCGCTCAGATACAGCTTCCCGCCACGAAATATAATATTCTTCTTCGGCGGAATCAGATAAACCCGATTCGGCTCCACTTCCATCCCGTCTTCCGCCTGCAGCACAGCCATCTCCGTATATTTGCCCAGAATATCGGCCATCAGGCTTTTGTAATCCGGAGCCAGATGCTGGATTACTACAAAGCTCAGCCCGCTGTCTGCTGACATAAAGCTGAAAAACTGCTGAAGCGCTTCCAATCCTCCTGCCGAAGCGCCAATACCTACAACAAACTTCTCTTCTAGGTTTTCTCCCTTCCGCTTCATACTTCATCCTCCGTTTTATAATTAAAATACTTGCGTTCAAATTCATGAACAGGCATTGGCCGTCCGTAATAGTACCCCTGAGCATGACGACAGCCGTTATTCAGCAGGGCATTGGCCTGAAGCTCCGTCTCCACCCCTTCCGCGATACAGGCCATGCCGCAGCTGTCACAGATTTTTATAATATTCTTCACCATCATCATGGAAACAGAATTGGTCAGAATGTTGCTGATCATACTGCGGTCCAGCTTTACAGAATGGAAATGAAGATTGGCCAGCATTGACATATTTGAATAGCTGGAGCCGAAATCATCCAGGGAAAACTGAAGCCCGTAGCTACTGAATCGACGAATCAGCTCAGAAAAGGTATTATTCTCAAAATCTCCCGCCGTCTCCGTAATCTCCAGCTCAATCAGATCCTGCGGAATCCCAGGATAATGGCTCAAAATGGCCAGAACAGATGCCAGGGATGAGGGATTGAGCAGGGTGTTCCTTGAAAAATTCGAAGAAACTGTTATGGGAGCGTATCCTCTCTCCTGCCACCGGTTTAACGTCTCCAGCATTTTGTTAAATACAAAGTAATCCAGCTTCTGAATCGTTCCCTCCTTCTCCATGTCCTCAATAATCCTCGCATGAGGCACCAGGTCTCCATTCTTGTCCAGAATACGAACCAGCGCCTCTGCGCCCATAAGCTTTCCCGTGCGCATATCAATCTTAGGCTGCAGATATATGGTAAATCTTCCTTCCTCGCCCACATCAGGAAGCATATCCTCCCGCACAGTCTTCTCTGCACCGTTCTCCTGCTTTCCCAATCCCCCCCAGCCAGGTCCGTAATGGGGCTGTCCTGAAAACGTAATTCAGCGATAACCTATAAACAAGCATTCTAAATAAGCTCGCCTTTTGGCGGGCTTATTTCCTTCTCTTAATTATACAGTTAAAGAGATTCATTTCGGCTGAATAATTACATTTACCCCTAACTTTT
>DXFU01000016.1 GCA_019114305.1 Candidatus Hungatella pullicola
GTTTTTATATCTTCTAAATCGAACCATCGTCCTATTGTCATGTCCATTCCCCTGTTGATTTAACATATGTTCGATCAGCAGGGCTTCTTTTCCCCTTATCCAAAAATCGGAATTTCCTATAAAGTAAAAAACCCCCTTGCCCGCTGGACAAGGGGATAAAAAGGGGAGGATAAGTATTTGTTTCTCTTTGGTATATCCCTATTCTTACCTGTTTCAGAAATTTTATACTTACTTTCTTCCTTTTTCTTAATCCAATATCTGATACATGCAAAAGGACGCTTCACGCGCCCTTCTGCTCTGTACTGGTATAATCTAAAATAATCTGTTTTACCTCATCGGCTGTAACACTGCACTCCTTCAGAACTGCCGAAAGCTCCCTCAAATCTTCCTTTTCCAACTCGGCCACAATCTCTTTTTCCTGAGCTTCCAATGTTTTTAAGCATTCTCTGTACTGAGCAATCGCCTCCTGGACCCCGGCCAATTTCTGTTCCAGCTTTTCCCTTGGCGATTTTCTTACGCCTCTTGCCATACATTTTTACTCCTTTTTCACCATATTCACGGTTTGTCCCGTTTTAATCAATATATGCCGATTTTCAGGCTTTTATG
Source organism: Candidatus Hungatella pullicola (assembly GCA_019114305.1). GTDB lineage: Bacteria > Bacillota > Clostridia > Lachnospirales > Lachnospiraceae > Hungatella_B > Hungatella_B pullicola. The sequence goes on from DXFU01000016.1 coordinate 607, forward strand.
CATTCCAAAGGTACAGAAAAGGCAAAGGCCTCTCCACAGGATTTCACATTTTTTTCACAACTCGTACAAATTTTATTTACATCTTCTACAAACTTTTTTCATATCTCTTGTCTATACTAAAATCATAGACAAGAGATACCACTTGTTTATCAAAAAGACTTTTTTTCATAACTCGCCGGTGAACCCACACTTCACCGGCCCCTCCCTTTTATAGACATAGGATTACTGTAAGCCCCACAGCTTATGTAACTTATAAATCGGGCCGCTGTCTTGTTCAGCGGCTTCTTTTCTGCCCATTTCCCTGAATCCCATTGCAAAGAGGAAGAATCTATAATAGAATAGACGAGAACTGAAGAAAAGGAGAACGATGAATATGAAGAAAAATGCCATCGTAGGACAATCCGGCGGTCCTACCGCAGTTATAAACGCAAGCCTTTACGGTGTAATCAAAGAAAGCATGGCCCGTGAGGAAATTGACCGGGTATATGGTATGATTCACGGAATCGAAGGTTTTATGTCCGGGAATTACATGGAGCTGACAGAAGGCCTTACTTCTGAGGAGCAGGAACTGTTAAAGCTTACTCCTTCCGCCTACCTGGGCTCCTGCCGGTACAAACTTCCCGATGACCTTTCTTCCCCCTTTTATCCCGCTCTTTTTGAAAAATTCCGCGCTCTGAATATCGGTTACTTTTTCTATATCGGCGGCAATGATTCCATGGACACAGTAAGCAAGCTGTCCCGGTACGCAGAGCATCAGGGCAGCTCCATCCGTTTTATCGGTATCCCCAAAACCATTGATAATGACCTGATCGAAACAGATCATACTCCGGGATATGGAAGCGCGGCCAAATATGTGGCGGATACAGTAAGGGAGATTGTCCTTGACTCTTCCGTCTATCAGCAGAAATCTGTTACCATTATAGAGTTAATGGGACGCCACGCAGGCTGGCTTACTGCCGCCAGCGCTCTGGCAAGAAAGTTCAAAGGAGACAATCCTCTGTTGATTTATCTTCCTGAAGCCAGCTTTGATTTTCAGCAGTTTGCCTCTGATGTGGAGAAAGCGCTGGCTAAAAATTCATCTGTGGTCATCTGCATCTCTGAGGGAATTTCTGATTCCCAGGGAAAATTTATCTGTGAGTACGCGGATGAAGCTCGTGTGGACACCTTCGGCCACAAAATGCTTACAGGCAGCGGCAAAATGCTGGAGAATTTTGTCCGAGACCGTTTCGGCGTTAAGGTTCGCTCTATTGAGCTGAATGTCAACCAGCGCTGCAGCGGAATGCTGGCTTCTAAAACAGATATTGAGGAGGCTGTAGAAGCAGGCGCTCAGGGAGTCCGGGCAGCTTTAAGAGGTCTGACAGGCATTATGGTCGCTTTCCGCCGTCTCAGCTCCCAGCCCTATGAAATGGAGTGTATCGGGGTGGATGTAAATCAGGTATGCAATCGGGAAAAGCTGTTCCCTCTTTCCTGGATTACCGAAGATGGAACCGATGTCACAGAAGAATTTATCCAGTATGCCCTTCCTCTTATTCAGGGCGAACCGGAACGAACCTTCTCACAGGGACGTCCTGTTTATCTGTACCGGGCACCAAAGCAGGAAAAATAAAAGCTTAAAAAGGACAGAGAATCTTCAGCCTGTAGCTGAGCCTTCTCTGTCCTTTTCATTTCTTTTTTTCTCTTTTATTTCAGGAATCCGTTGACAATCTGAGCTTCCGCTTCCGCCTCTGTCAGTCCCAAAGTCATCAGCTTAATAATCTGATCTCCTGCAATCTTTCCAATAGCAGCCTCATGAATCAGGGCTGCGTCTGTATTATTCGCCGTAATTTTCGGCACGGCGCTGATATTTGCATGATCCATGATAATAGCGTCACATTCAGAGTGTCCGGCACATTTATTGTTGCCGTTGATCTCCGCAAGAAATACCTGTTTGGATTCATCTCTGGCAACTGCTCTGGAAATAACATTGGTGCTGGAATCCTCTCCATTGAGATTCACAACAAAGCTGCTGACTGCCTCCTGGCTTCCGTGTGTCATCAGTCTTTCCTTAATAACCAGCTTGGCTCCTTCATCCAGATCCGCTGTGGTATTTCTCTGTGTTGAATCCACGCCTTTTATCTGAACCATCTCCATCTCCATGTAGCTGCCCGCTTCCATATGGACCTGGGTTCCCGGATTCATAATTCTCTTTCCTCTGCCGTCTCCTTCGCCGTAATGCTTCTCCACATATTTCACCTTGGAATTCTTTCCAACGAAAAATCTGTGAATTCCGTCATGCTGAGAATCCTGCTGCCCGCAGTTGCTGATGCCGCACCCTGCAACAATAACCACGTCACAATCCTCTCCAATATAAAAGTCATTGTAAACCACTTCTGTCAGACCGCTCTCACTGAGAACTACCGGAATATGAACGCTTTCATTTTTGGTGCCCGGCTTGATTCTGATATCAATACCTGTACCGTCGTCTTTGGATGTAATATCAATATTAGCCGTGGTATTTCTTCCGGCCAGCTGACCATTGGCTCTCAGATTATAGGCTCCCTCCGGAACTCCGTGAAGATCAGCGACCTCCTCCAAAAGCCTTTTCTGGATTTCATCTACCTTAGCCATATCTATCTCTCCTCCTTACCATAAAACTTTGAACAGGCGTCAACTGCGGAGGCTGTTCCGAGAAGTTTGGGAAGAATCTCCTCCTTTGGTCCCTGCATGGATATCTGTCCGTCAGCAATCACGACAATCTCATCAGCAATATCCAAAATTCTCTCCTGATGAGAAATAATCAGAATAGAGCCGTTCTGAATATTCTCTCTCATCCGTTCAAATACCCGAATCAGATTCTGGAAGCTCCAAAGATCAATTCCCGCTTCTGGCTCGTCAAAGATAGAAAGCTTTGTGCCTCTGGCCAGTACGGTAGCAATTTCAATTCTCTTTAATTCCCCGCCGGAAAGGCTGTCATTAACTTCTCTCTTAATGTAGTCCTTGGCACATAAGCCCACCTCGGATAAGTACTGACAGGCATCTGTAACAGTCAGATTTCTGCCGGCCGCCAAACGAAGAAGATCAAGCACCTCAATGCCCTTAAAGCGTACCGGCTGCTGAAAGGCATAGCTGATTCCCAGCTTTGCTCTGTCGGTTATATTTTTTTCTGTAATATCGTCCCCATCCAAAAGCAGCCTGCCGTCCGTAGGAGTCTCAATTCCCGCTATCAGCTTCGCCAAAGTGGATTTTCCTCCTCCGTTAGGCCCGGTGATAACCACAAATTTATTATCATCAATGGTGAGGCTTAAATTCTTAATAATTTCCTTCTGGCTTTTCTCATCCTGTACGCCAAAGGATATATTATCTAATGTAAGCATATGATTCCTCCTGTATAAATACCTTATATACCTGCAAATGCTAGTATACACTATTTTACCAATCTTTACTATTATTTTTTCTTTTCTATTTTACGTTCAGGAAGGCATTCCCATTCTCTGAGAATTTTCCTCAATAGCCCAACAATGCAGAAACAGCGGCGCCTGAAAGGCTGCCGCTGTCCCTATCCCAAGATTCTGCCATATCTGATCAGAATCGTTATAATCTGGTGCAGAAGAAGGGACTTGAACCCTCATGGTATTGCTACCACACGGACCTGAACCGTGCGCGTCTGCCAATTCCGCCACTTCTGCGTTTCAACAATTGTTCAAATTGTTAACTCAACTTGCACAATTATATTACTACACTTCATAAAAATAATCAAGTACTTTTTTCAACTTTTTACTCTTTTTTGACCATTTTCCTGACTCTAAAAAATTCTGTCCATTTCTTCTCCGATTCATGCTATGATTTCCGGGAAAAATGTAGTAAAATAATGTCTGATTCTGCCAGACTGTTATCTGACGGAAAAATAATAAAATAAGGAGATTTTGCCATGAGCGAAAAAAGCAGGCAGGCCGGAGGAAACTATTTGGTCCAGGGCACCATTTTGGCGGCAGCTGGCATTATAGTCCGCCTCATCGGTCTTCTCTATAAGATTCCCATGACCAGGATTCTGGGAGATGAGGGCATCGGCTACTATAATACGGCCTACGAAATTTATAATATCGGTCTGATACTCTCCTCCTACAGTCTTCCCCTGGCTGTTTCCAAATTAATTGCCAAAAAGGAACAGGAGCAAAAGCCGGGAGATGTAAAACGAGTCTTTCACTGCGGCATTGCCGTGGGCGTGTTTACCGGCGGTCTGATGACTATTTTACTGATTTTCGGCGCCAACTGGATCGCCTCTTTTATTTTTAACAGCCCGGGCAGCGCTCTTCCTCTGAAGGTAATGGCCCCCACCATTCTTGTATTTGCCATTATGGGCGTATTCCGCGGCTTCTTCCAGGGACAGGGGAATATGATTCCTACTTCCATCTCCCAAATTGCAGAGCAGATTGTTCACGCTGCAGTAAGCATCTGGGCTTCCTACGATTTTATGAATCGTTTTGCCCATGCCTCCAATCCGGCTTCCTATGGCGCGGCCGGCGGAACCTTAGGCACGCTGGTTGGTGCGCTGGCAGCCTTTGCCATTCTGGCTGTCATGCTGGTAAAAAACAGGAAACATACGCCTCCTGTTCCCAGCAGGGAAAAAATGTCTTCTTACGGAGACATTCTCAGGATGCTTCTTTTAACCTTCGTTCCTATTATATTAAGCCAGTTTGTCTATCAGCTCAGCGGTTCCGTAGACAATTCCATGTTTGGACTGATTATGGGCGGCAAAGGACTTTCTGAAAGTGAACGTCTTTCTCTTCTGGGAATTTACGGCGGAAAATATCGGCTTCTTACCAATGTTCCGGTTGCCATCGCCTCCTCTCTGGGAGCATCCATGATTCCCAGTATTGTTGCTTCCAGAGTCCGCCACGAGGAAAAAGAGGTAAAAGAAAAGATTTACATGACCATCAAATTTAACATGCTGCTGGCCATTCCCTGTGCTGTTGGAATGTTTGTTCTGGCCTCTCCTATTATGCGTCTTGTTTTCGGTGATGGCAGAGCCATGACAGCCCAGCTCCTTATGCTTGGAGCCTCTGCTGTTATCTTCTTCTCTCTGTCTACCGTAACCAACGCAGTTCTGCAGGGAATTGACCAGATGAGAAAATCTGTAACCCATTCAGCCATTTCCCTGGCCATCCACGCGGTACTGGTTTACGTAATGCTGGAACATCTGAATTGGGGCGTATACGGACTGGTAATTGGAAACGTAACCTTCGCTCTTGTAGTATGTATCCTTAACTGGATCGCCATTGGAAAAGTCCTGAGATATCATCAGGAGGTAAAAACCACCTTTATTCTCCCCCTTGCCGCCTCTCTTATCATGGGAGCAGCAGCAAGACTTATTTATGAAGGGCTTTATCTCCTCACTTCTTCCAACACCATAAGCGTATTTTTTTCCGCCGCGGCAGCTATGGCAATCTATGGAATTCTGTTAATTAAGCTGAAATCCGTAACCCCGGCAGAGCTTCGGAAAATGCCTTTGGGAACCATTCTTCTTAAGCTTGTAAAATAGGAAAAAGCTCCATCCTCTTCTTTGCTTCAGAAAAGGAGAATGGAGCTTTCTTTTTTCTGCAAATTAAAAAACAGCTCTCTCACAGAGAACTGCCGCCATCAAAAATATTCATGCGGGAGATGGGACTTGAACCCACACGAGCATACACCCACAAGATCCTTAGTCTTGCCTGTCTGCCAATTCCAGCACTCCCGCAGTTTCGAGATTCTGCCACCTTTCGGTGCAATGCAGAAGAAGGGACTTGAACCCTCATGGTATTGCTACCACACGGACCTGAACCGTGCGCGTCTGCCAATTCCGCCACTTCTGCATTTGTCTTGCAATCTCTCGCAACAACAGTAGTTATTATAGTATAGAAGGATAAATATGTCAATTACTTTTTTTGTTTTTTCACAGGAACAATTTTTCCAACAACTTACACTTCCATTTTTATTCTTTTAAATAAGCCGTAGCTACATAGGTACCACTTTTATAGGTTTTCCTGGCCATCTGAGCCTCAACCTCCAGCCGAAGCCCCACCCACATCTCCTCAGCCGCAAGGGACAGATGGGACAGCATAATTCCAATCCCCAGGTCTCTCATAGCCCTCATTCGAAAAACCGGAAGGAATTCTCTGCAGGCGAAAATATAGATCCTGTCTCTGTAGACAATAAAACGCCAGGGCTGAGAATTAAGAGCCGACGGGGCCAGACGGACCGCTTTCAATATATTTTTAACGTTCTCTCCCGGCTCCTCCTTATATACGCAAAGCTCTTTTAAAGACAGCCGTTTGGCCGTCGCCGGATCCCGGTAAAGGAGGCTTTTGGGATAACCGAAAGCCACAACAATCACCTGCTTCAGGCCGTCAGGATCTTCTCCCCCAATCTGCGTATCTCCCAGATAACAGGTTCCAAGACCTTTTCCCGTCATATACAGCACCATCTGTTCCAAAAGCCATCCGGCATTCCTTAAGTATCCTTCCTTCTCCTCCGAATAAAATACTAAATAGCAGGGAGCATCAACTTTCCACATTCCCTTTACAGACAAACCGCCCTTCTCGTTATTACGAATCACCAGCCGGGTGGAAATATCCGGGTACAGAGGGGACAGCTGATTAAAAAAGTTTTCAATGTCCCCCTGAAGCTGCTCCGGCACTGCTTCCTTTTTATATTTTCTAACTGATCTTCTTTTAAAAATCATCTGATACAGATTCATATCCGTTCTCCCCTCTCTCCTGCTCCTCCTTACAGGTTCTTAAATTCCTCCAAAGTCTGTTTAAACACGCCAAGGGCTTCCTTAACCGGGAGAGAGGTGGACATATCTACCTTACAAAGCTTTAACAGGTCTATGGGAGGCATGGAATTTCCTCCTTTTAAGAACTGGAAATAGCCTTCCAGTACCTCTCTGTCTCCGGCCAGAATCCTGCTGCTGATGGCAATAGCGGCAGAAAAGCCTGTGGCGTACTGATATACGTAAAATGGAGTATAAAAATGAGGGATTCTGGACCACTCAAAATCAATCTGTCTGTCTACCACCATCTCCGGCCCAAAGTATTTCTCATTGAGGCCATGATAAAGTTCCTGAAGCAGCTGAGCGGTCAGCGCCTCTCCCGCCTGGCTTCTTCTGTGAATTTCCCTTTCAAATTCAGCAAACATGGTCTGTCTGAACAAAGTTCCCCGGAAACTCTCCATAAAATGGTTCAAAAGATATGCCTTCTCCTTTTTATCTTCCGTGGTATTTAAAAGATAACGGATCAGAAAGGCCTCGTTGCAGGTGGACGCCACTTCCGCAACAAAAATCTTATATCCCGCGTCTGCATAGCTCTGGCTGTGATTGGAATACCAGGAATGAAGAGCGTGTCCCATTTCATGAGCCAAAGTGAATACACTGTTCAGATTATCATTATAGTTTAAAAGCACATAAGGGTGGACACCGTATACTCCCCAGGAATAGGCTCCGCTTCTCTTTCCTTCATTCTCATAAACATCAATCCAGCGGTTGTCAAAGCCCTGGGAAAGAAGGGAGACGTACTCCTCTCCCAAAGGAGCCAATGCCTCCAAAACCATGGTTTTTCCCTCTTCAAAGGGAATGGAACGGCTGCTGTCTGCCACAAGAGGAGCGTAAAGATCGTACATATGAATCTCTTCCAGATTCAGTGCCTTTTTCCGGATTGCCACATACTCATGGAGCAGCAAAAGCTCCTGATGAACTGCCTCAATCAGCTGGTCATATACTGTTTCAGGAATTTCATTCTCTGCCAAATAGTAAGCCCTGGAGGAAGGATACTTTCTTGCCTTGGCATAGTAGGCCGCCTGTTTTACATTGGCATCCAAAACAGCCGCCAGCGTATTGGAGAACTGTCCGTAAGATTTATAAAGAGATTCAAAAGCCGCCTTTCTTACCTGACGGTCTTCATGTTCCATCAGGGAAATATAAGTTCCATGAGTAACCGGAAGCTCTCTGCCCGCTCTGTCAGTTACTGGCTCAAACCGGATATCCGCATTGTTAAACAGATTGAAAATCTGAGCCGGACTTTGAGTCGCCTCCATGGACGCTGCCAGAAGCTCCTCCATCTCGGCGCTTAAGGTATGAGCCTTTTTAGCCAGAATAATCTGAAAGGTTCTGTCATATCTGGAAAGTTGAGAAAGTTCCTTCCTGAAGCTCTCCAGTAAATTTTCATCCATACCAAGAATTTCCGGAATCATCCAGGAAGAAAGGCCTGCCGCCTTATAGGAAAGAGCCTGCGCTCTGGCCGCCATCTGCTGGTACCTGCTGTCTTTGGTATTTTCATCTGATCTCTGCTTGCCGTAAACATACAATGTTTCTATTTTATAAGATATTTTTTCATCAAATTGAAGAGCATCCCAGAGGTTTTGGGCCGAATCTCCAAGATGTCCCCGGTAGTCCTCGTACTGAATCACCGACTGCTCTGTTTCTTCATACAGCTCCTCCCACCTTTCATCAGAAGGCAGAATATCCGCCATATTCCATGTGCTGGAAACCGGTATTTCTTCTCTTTTCCTCACAATCATTCCTCCATCCATTCATATCCTGTCATTTCTTCATTCTAACATTCCTGTCTGAAACAAACAATAAGCAATATGGAAAATATTTATTGAAATCCTTTCCTGTCTTGTACTATACTATACGAAAAAACAGGAGATTTCTCTATGCCTATTCTATCCACCTATCATTTAAGCCAAACTGAAAAAAATAATATAGAGACTCTTATAAACTTAAGTCAGATTTTTGACAAACAACCCTTCTCGCTGCCTTTGGAGGAAGATGGTCTCTATTTTTTATTATATGAAGAAAACAAGCTCTTATCCCTTCTTTTCGCCCTTCCTCTGGATTCTCACACATTGGAGTGCATGGCCCTAACCAGGCCGGACAGAAGAAAAGAAGGACTGTTTGTCCGTCTCCTTGCCGCCCTTGCTGACTGTGAACCGGAAAAGGATATTCTCTTTCCCATCAATCCCGGAAACAGACTTGCCGTTGCTGTTATGGAGGCCATAGAAGCAGAGGAAATAGAGCGGGAACATATGATGAATCTGGAGCTTGCCGGCCGGCCTTCTTTTGCCTCTTCTTTCCATGACTCCTGGCACTTAAAGGCGGACCAAAAAAAAGGTTCCTCTGTTCTTTCCTATACTCTTACAAACATTCAGGGACAGACTGCAGGTCAATGTTTTGTGGATCTTCAAAAGACCAGAGGGTATTTTTACGGTCTGGAAATTCAGCCAAAACTTCGGGGACAAGGCCTTGGCACTTTATTTCTATCCCTCGTTCTCTCCCACCTTTCCTCCCTTCCCGTTCCCCAAAGGCCAACCAGTCTGTCGTTACAGGTATCCGGTCAAAATCTGCCGGCTTTGGCCCTATACAAAAAGGCCGGCTTCCAAATTACCGAAAGCCTGGCCTATTATCTTTACTGAACTGTCCGGCAGCTGGCGCCGGCTCCTATTTTTTCCTACTGTATCTCTCTGATCATACAGTACTGCTTAAAATGAAAATGCTTTTCAACAATTCCAAACAGTTTAAAGCCAAAATGCTGATAAAAAGACACGTTCTTTTCATTATGGGTCTCCAGCGAAATCATCAGACTATGAGCTTTGGCGTAGGCAATTACCTCATCCAGAAGGCAGGCAGAAATGCCCCTGTGCTGCATATTGGGGCGGACAGCCAGATAAATAATATGAAGTCTGTCCTGCTGATGCAGCTGATCCGTCCATCGGGAATTTAAGTAATCCCTTCCCTGTACAAAGTTCCAAAAGGTCTTCAGGGAGGGGTCCTCCTTTATCAGGTAGCTGTCTGTTTTCAGGGAAGCCAACGCTTCTGTCATGTAGTAATGGATGGGATTATAAGGTTCCGACTCGTCATCTACCACTATAACCCCGTTAATCTCAGGACTGTCCGCATATATCTCGCAAGTTTCGAAAAATTCCTCCATATCACACTGAAACAGCTCCGGCATCAGCCGGTTCCTTGTCTCCTCATCAGGTATCAGGTTGCAGTACAAAGGATCATTGGCAAAACACTGTGTCAAAAGCTCCTTCAATTTCTCTACGTCTTCTTTCCCTACCCGGTACAATCGGTCACTTTCCATAGCAATTAAACCTCTTTCATCTCCTTTAATATCTCAATTACTTTTTCTGCTCCATGAATCATATACTCTATGTCGTCTATGTAGCAGGCGGTCTGAGACTCCTCCACCTTGTTAAGAATATCCAGCTCCTGTTCAAAATTTTTCTCGTCTGTCCCTGCTTTCTTTTTCAGAGAAGCCACTACATCGAAAAGATTCTCGTGATGAATGATTCTCCCCGCTCCCCACTGGAGTCTGTCCGGATCCTGATTCATCACATAGTCTGTAAAATGATCAAAGACCTCTTTATCAAATTCAAAGGCGTAACGATTATTATCAATTTCGTAGATACAGTTTAATGCCAGATCTGCATCTCCCTGTTTCAGATGTCTTATGGCTTTCTCCAGATAGCAGAGGTTTCGCCTCACTCCCTCATGGGGAAAAAGCACCTGATCGTGCCAGTCCAGACGCACAAAACTGTCCTGTTCCTTCCGAAAAGCTTTTAGAAGCAGCTTTTCTTTTTTTATCCAGCCTTGTCTTAATCTGGCAGCTTCTTCCCGTCTTCCTTCTTCCAGCAAACGGGCATACTGGCTGTTTGCCTCAGTGATTTCCCCATATATCTGCTGCCCCAGTTCCATCCCTTTTCCTGTTATATCCCACAGTCTGTCTCCCTCTGCCTTTTTTCTTGCGGAAAACTCCATATCAATGCTGTCCCTTACTGCCTGAAACAGCCTTCCAAAATTCAGGGGGGCCGCTGCCAAGCGATCAAAAGCCATTACAAGCCTGCCATACATCCTGTGATGGAAATCAAACACAGACGGATCATAAAAGTCATCATTGTCAAACTGGGAATGGTAATGGGTCTCCATAAACTGTCCTGCAGTAAAATCATTTACCATAGACGGAATTCCTCCAATGGCCATAGAAAAATCGTCAGACATGGTCTCCACCGGACAGAGCACCCGGATTCCTTCCGGATAGATCTTTGGAATATGGTCCAGCTCTTTTACAAACTGCTCCATAAAATCCCCATACTCATAGACCGTTCTTACTCCGTCGGCAGGTCCGTGGGCGTGGGCCGGCAGCTCAAAATTCAAATCTGCTATGATTTTTCCCTGCCACTGGGGATGGACTTTAAACACCTGCTGCCAGGCCCCGGTGGACCAGTCATATTTGGAATCGGTAATTCCCCACTCCTCTGCCGCCATGGCACAGAATACTATGGTTTTTTCCGGCCGGTACCCTGATTTTACCAGTGCTCTTCCAATTCCCAGCATAAGAGCTATGGCAGCGTTGTCATCCTGAAATCCGCTGAAATAGGAGTCATAATGGGCAGATAAAAGAATCAGGGAATCCTTCTCCCTTCCCGGTATCTCTCCCACAATATTGTAGGAGACACCGTTCTTTTTTACTGTGGACCGGGCAGACATTTCTACCGTCACCTCCCCCTCTTCCAGGAGTCTCTCCTTTAAGGGAGCCGCGTCTGCTCTGGACATAGAAAAAGCCGGGGCGTATTCCGGGCCGCCAATATCCTGAGCGTTAAGGGCCGTGTCATCAATCTCCCCAAAACCGCCTTCCTGAACCGCTACAAAGGCCGCCGCCCCCTTCACGTAAGCCTGATATACCGGAAAGCTGATCCACCACTCTTCCCTCTGATTGATCTGAGCCATAACAAGCTTTCCGGAAACATCAAGTCCCTCATAGTCGCGGGCCGTACCTTTTCCCACATAAACCATGGGAAAAGTCTGCCAGCCGTCTGTATGAAAATTGGTCTGATAGGCCCCCAGATGGCACTGAATAATTTCTCCTTTTTTGTCCTGATACCGTATAATACAGTGATGGAAGTCCCAGGAATCCAGACAGATGGGATCCTTTCTGACATAAAAAATAGGCTTCGCCTATTCAACTCCCCTGCCCCTCAATCATGAGGGGATAAGGGGTTTTCTTTTGTTACTTTTTCTTGCATAATAGTCTTATGAACATCTTACAAAGAATCTTTACAGACCATTATGAAGAAATTAAATATACTCTTCATCCCAGAGAAACTGAGATGGAAAATATCAATAAGATGATCAACTGCGGTGATCCTTCTTTTGGCGGTGCCATGTACTCTTGTCCGCACTGCGGGAACTTCAAATTCGTTCCTTTCCACTGTCACAGCCGTTTTTGCCCTTCCTGTGGCAACAAATATGCTATGGATCGCACCACCAGTATGTCTTTCAAACTCGTTAATGTCCAACACCGCCATTGCGTTTTTA
>DXFU01000003.1 GCA_019114305.1 Candidatus Hungatella pullicola
AATGGTATCAGTATGCGCGAAGCTGAGAAATAAGCATCTGTCATCAGAGGGATGATGCTCCGCACCGTTTAAAATGGACTGAGCGCACCGTTGGTGCGGAGCATATGCCCCCTTTTACTGGAATTTACAGCGAAAATCATAGGTACAATGCATTTTTTGTCCTTTTCATCTCATTCCTATACAATAAATTCCTCTTATTCCCTGTAAACAATTCCCATTTCACTTCCTTAAACCATACAATGATGAAACAACCAATATATCATCCCCTCTCTAGCGCCCGTCCGTAAACCTGATAATCCATTCCTTGTTCACAGTGATATATTACACATGAAGGACTCAATAATCAAAGATTAATAGACCACTGCTTTCGGAGATGAGCACAATTTATTCCTTATCAATCTGATTGTTTTTAAATACCCTTACTAAAAAGGTCACCGGCTTCTCTACAACTGTACCAACTAGAGAATATTTTCAGTATTCTTTAAAGCGGCTATTGTCTAAATGATATATTTTAGCACCAGAATAACCATTCTAGGTTTTATTCAATAACACTGCCAGGGCTCGCATAGAAACATATAAGACACTGCCCTCAGCATGGTACTTATCCTACATGCAGGTGGTCGCACACAAACAAATCTCAGCACCATAATGGTCAACAACTCCTGAATAGTTGCTGTTAAGGACCATTTCCAAACATTTTTAGCACACCAATTCGAAGCTTGTCCGAGAATGTCAACCTAGGGCGGATACCTAAATACTCATAGTCATATACATGCCAGAGCCACCTATACATTCAGCACAATAACAAGTCAGCGATAAGCTTATGGTTGACTGATCTGGAACCACTCTGCTGTGCTGCTTTTTGATAAAGTTACAGGGGAAAGCAACAAGTTTTATCTGTTTGTCGCAACGCTGCCCTTTAGCATGTACTACTACTATATGCAAGCCTGCCGTACCATGAAAGAAGAAAACTATCAACACGCATATCGCTATGTATGTATTCTTTGGAGACACCACCAAGATCCTGACCCCAGACACCTTAAAAGTTTGGATCCTCAACAACAGGAAGTAGCCAAATATCAATAACAGGTGCCCTTTTCTTCACACGTTTTCGTTTCTCTATTAAAAACTCCAACATGCATAGATTGGTCTTTCTGTTCCACAAAAATAGAGTTATTGCCTTATAGTTATTATTCATCTATAAAGCAATAACTCCTCTACTTCATCTCATTAATATATTTATAAATTCCGATTTCTATTCATCAAATGTAGTGTACAATATAATCTTTACATCAAATATATTATTTTCATCAGATATTTGCATACTTCCATGATAATTACTTACTATCTTACTTACATTTTGCAATCCAATACCATGCTCTCCAACTTCTTCTTTAGTCGAAAGATAACTATTCCCTCTTTTTTTCAGCATCTGATTATAACTGTTTTTTATTTCTATAAACAATATTCCCTTTTTATAATGAACCCAAAGCGATAGCCATTTTCGTTCAGAATTTTTCGCTGCTTCTATTGCATTCTCGAGTAAGTTACCAAATATAACATTTAAATCAAATGGTCGAATTTTTATTTCTTTGGGAATGTTTATTTTATACTCCACTTTAGCTAAATTTTCCTTCGCTCCGCTCAACATATAATTTAATATACTGTCAATCCCTTTATTACCACTATTTATATACTCTTTTGCATTTGTCATGAACATCTGCATATTTTCAATATATTCAATAATTTCATCATCCTTGTGGTTAGTTGCCATCATCATTAGTTCATTTAAATGATGTTTCATATCATGACGAAGCGCACGGTTCTTTTCTTCAGACAGCATTAAAACATCCAATTGATTTGCATAGCTTTCCACTTGCCGTTCAAATAAATTATTTTCTTCTAATTTTAAATATGCACTCATTATAGCATTATACAAATAAAAGATGAGCATGTTAATATACAAAATCCCGGCGCTGACAGTTATTAATATAATTCGATTATTCAAATTGTTCATCAGCAAAACAAATAAAATCCCTATACTGACCAGTGGGATTAAAATCAATAGATACCAGTACGGTGGTGTAAATGGCGCATATCTTTTCTTTATAACAAATCGTTCGATAATAAACTCGCAAACACTAATTAAAAGAACTGTGACATATGGAGAAATTTGACTATATTCTTCACCGACAATATAATTTGCAAATGAATATACCGAAATAACATCACAAATCATATTAATACCGTAGATCAAAATCGTAATCAAAATTTTCTTCTTTTTATCACCTTTATATATCTGTGTAACAACATAGATCATAAAAATATTGGTTAATATGTTTGCTGGGGGAAAATGAAACATCAAATGAATGAAAGAAGTCACTGCAAAAAATGATATATAAACAAGCTTTTCATTTATATCTTTTTCACTTTCTTCAGCAAAAAATATTGTCATAAATTTTTTTAATATAAACGTACGAAACAAATTGCTGCTCAGTGTTGTAAAAATATCTAACATCTCTTTACTTTATGCTCTCCCATTCGCTATTCATGATTTGTTTCTTGACTTGTTTTCGGTATCTTTGACTTATATTTAATTCATTGCCGTTTAGCATTTTTATTTTTTCATAAGAATATTCCATAACAAAATCTGAATTAATTAAATATGATTGATGTATTAGAATAAAATTATTCGGTACATCCTTCGCAATTTTCTTTAATTTCCCTCTGAATTGAATTTTTTTATCTTTAAGAACAATATTAATATTTTTATTATCGCTATAAAAGTAAACAATATCTTTATACGGTATCTTAAAACAATTGCCTCTAAAATGATATTCAAATAATTGATTCTTTTTCATATACCGCTTCATTGCACGGTTCATTACGTCTTCTATTTGTTCTGATCCAATTGGCTTAATTAAAAAATCTAATGGTTGAATACGAAACAGACGCATCGCATAATTGTTGCTTGAAGAAATATAAACAATTGCCGTCTCCATATTCTCCAATTCTTCTCTTATAAAACTTCCCACTTTAATCCCGTCTGTTGTAATCAATCCTATATCTAAAAAAAGCATGTCTAATGTGCTGTCGTTCTTCAAAAACTCACATAATGTTTCTCCCGAATACCACGTGTTGACTTCCATACGAATTCCGTGTCTCTTCCCATATTCATATAGCCGGTTTTCTAATTGGGTGCAAGTTCCTTTTTCATCATCACAAATTCCAACAAGAAGCATTATATCCCCCCTTACTATTTTTACTCTATATTCTACCGATTTTTAATCGTTTTTTCAAGCATGTGCTTAATTGTTGTTTATAATTCGCAAATAAATATTTTAATTATATATTTCAGGCAAATTTATTGTTATAAAAATATTTTAAATCAATTATATCTTTTATAAAAAGAGTACACTATTCTTACAGGACATGCCTATTTATATAATAATACTTTATTTTCCTGCCAAAAGTAAAGAGGGCTACAACATGTATGAAGATTTTATCAGAGAACGAATTAACAATTTGCGTATGCAGCATAACCTTTCCGAATATCAGCTCAGCCTTGCCCTGGGACGTTCACAGGGATACATTCAATCTATTACTTCCGGAAGAACCTTACCTTCTATGTCAGCATTTTTAGAAATATGTGAATATTTTGAAATTACGCCAATGGAATTTTTCGATACCACACAAGAAGATCCTCTTCTTTTCCGAACGGTTATGAATGACATTAGGAAATTATCGGAAAATGACTTACTGCTTCTGTCTTTAATTATAAAACGCATATTGCCGGATCCCTCTCCAGAAAATTAAAATCACAGCTAATGAAGCATTTAAAGCAAATGCGCAGCCCGCATCGTCAGATGCGGATCTTTCAGGGGTTTGGGGAAGTGCCCCAACGAGAAAATACCGACGCAATCCAGTTTGGATGCATCGGTATTTTGCATTTGTATATACAAATGCCCTGCTCGCCACTTTGTATGAACAGAAGAAAACGAACACAATCCCAATGTTTTTTGGTATAATGTGTAGATAAGAAATCAAATCTATTCCAAAACAAAAATAGTACGAGGAGGGATTACATGCGATACGATATTCTTGATGACGAACAGAGTTATTTACTGTCCAGCCTATTAAATCTCACGCGAAAAAGAGTGAGCATATGGGACTGCACAGAATATAATCCGCTATCTTTTCTTTCATCAGAAGAAGACGATGGGAGGAAAACTGCCTGCATTACACAAATATTTGTGTTTCATGCAGAAATCAAGCAGGTCAATTTCGATCTGGAGCTTTCGGAGGATATCGATATTGAGACAGGAAAAGGTGACATTTTTATCTCCCTGGAAAAGCAATCTCCAGCTGACTATGCAAAGATAGATATTGCTCTATCCTTTGAGCGTACATATGAAGATTGTCCCGTTGAAAAAATGAAGGAACAGTTTGGAAACCACATTGTTACGCAATTTTCAGATATTCTTATCCCGTATGCGCTGGAAACGGAAACCGTTTCTTCAACATTTCCGTGGGCAGAGTTTAATCCCGAGAAAAACACGCTCCGGAAAATCAAGGAAAATAGGATTTACCAACTTAGTAAAGAATTGTTTCAATCTCACCGTTTCCTGGACTTTCATAAATGCGTATTGGATCCGCTCTACCGGGAAAAGTTGCTGTAAGAGTAGTACATAAATCAATAAAGGATATTCAACGTTATGGAAAGTGACCACCAACTAAGAATTTTATACCTATACCAGATACTGCTGCGCCATTCCGATGCAGACCATCCCATCTCCACGAAAGAACTGATTGACATGATGGAAACCCACCACCAGATCCGATTGCATCGCACCACAATTCCCAAGTACATCGAACTCTTGAATGACAGCGGATTTGAGATAATGGAGATCCGTTCCCGCGAAAAGAAATATTACCTCAATGATCGCCTGTTTGATCTGCCGGAGGTTAAGCTGCTGATTGACGCCGTACAGTCCTCAAAATTTGTTTCCAAAGACAAGAGCCAGGAACTGATTTCCAAGCTGATGGCGCTGACCAGTGAAGCCAATTCGGCAAAGCTCAAGCGGAATCTTTACGTTACAGACCGTATTAAATCAGACAACGAAAAGGGATATTATATTGTTGAAGCAATTAATGA
The DNA here is from genome assembly GCA_019114305.1 of Candidatus Hungatella pullicola. GTDB lineage: Bacteria > Bacillota > Clostridia > Lachnospirales > Lachnospiraceae > Hungatella_B > Hungatella_B pullicola. The sequence goes on from DXFU01000003.1 coordinate 5,156, forward strand.
AGCGATCAACGACGGCAAACAAATCTCCTTCTATTACACGGATTACAATGCCCAAAAGGAACGTGTGCTGAAAAATGAAGGAAAGCCGTATATTGTCAGTCCCTACATGCTTGTCTGGGATGGAGACTTCTATTACGTCCTTGGACTGAACCACGCCCGAAACCAGGTCAATACCTTCCGGGTAGATCGGATCAGCAAGCAGCCGGTAATTCTGGATGAGACAGCCGCACCGGCACCGGAAAGTTTAAATCTGGCAGATTACTCACGGGAAGTTTTTCGGATGTATGATACCGAAAAGCCTGTGGAGGTATCGCTCCTTTGCGAAAACAGCCTGATGAAGCATCTGATTGATCATTTCGGTCTGGATGTAGAGACAGAGATTGTTGATGACAGCCATTTTCGTGCCAGGGTATTGGTATGCACCAGCCCGACCTTTTACCGATGGGTATTTGGCTGGTGCGGGCGAATGAAGATTGAATATCCCCCATCTGTGCTGGAGGAATACCGCCGGATGGCCAGAGCAGCCCTGGAATAATAAAGGTATAAAAGATAGAGGTGGTACTGTGAACCATGAGCGTCTTACCAACCCGAATAAAAAATACAAAGATCTAAAAAACAAAAAGCCCGCATTTCTAACATCATGTACCTGGAAACGGAGCGCTATCTTCAGGAGACAAAACAGCCGCCGGAAACAGCAGAAGAAATGAATCTGATTTCTGAGCAAGTGTACCGCCGTATCCAGGGACTTGGATTCTGGATTCCATATGAGGAAGTTGCCAATGCCTACCGGAAAAAGTGCCCGCACATGATCCTGCGCCTTCAGGAGTCCGGGCTGCCGCAGCATCTGCGTCCAAAAGAAAAGCCAATACATTCTGACACTGCTGCAAAAGCAAAAAAGAAGAAACCGCGCAGGAAGAAAAAGCAGGAAATCGCACCCCTTCCGGAGCAGGACGATATATTTTTCTTTATCGCCGGTTATACATCCGGCGGCACACCTTATGGCGTCACCTGGGAAGAAATGGGGCTGGAGCCGTGGGAAGAAATCGAATAATTACTTGTATTTCATCTGAGATGTCGCCAACTGCCGACATCTCAATTTTTTATTTAAAATACCTCTTGTAAATCGAACATACATTCGATATAATAAGGCCATCTGAAACGACCCGTTTCATTTAGAATGTGAGGAATGACCATGAGAAGCAAAAACCCGGAAGTGATGAAAGCAATCTGTACTTTTGTTGACCAGTATTACCGTGAAAAGCACAGCTCTCCGTCCGTAAACGAAATCGCTATAGGCGTAGGCGTGTCAAAGGCGACTTCCTATCGCTACCTTGTCGCCATGGATGAATGCGGTATGCTTTCCTACGATGGCAAATCCATTATCACAAAGCAGGCCGGCAAATGTACCTCCGGGTATTTCTCCGCGCCGGTAGTCGGCAGTATCCGCTGCGGAGATCCAGAGCATGAAGAAGAACATGTAGAGGAATATGTAAGCCTCCCCAAATCCATTTTTGGAGACGGGAAATTTTATCTTCTTCGTGCCAAAGGCGACTCTATGGTAGATGCGGGCATCGAGGATGAAGACCTGATCGTTATCAGAATGCAGGAGACTGCGGCGGTCGGCGATATTGTCGTCGCTCTGGACGAGGATAATGATAACACCCTGAAAATCTTTGGCGGGATTGATGAAGGCACCGGCAGTGCGATTTTGCGCTACGCGAACCAGAAAAAATATCCGGACAAAGACATCCGAGTGAAACAGCTCATTATTCAGGGCGTGGCCAAACATGTCATCAAGGCTCTGTAACACCGGCCTTTTTACACTAAACAAGAAAGGATGTGTTCTGACAATGGAAACCTACGATGTATGCTGCCCAATTTGCGGGGCGAAAAACCATGACCTCTATCTGGAGGAAACGGATGGCTGGATGGAATGTGACCACTGCCATCAAGTTGTGCAGATCCTGGCTCATGCCAATATGCAGTCAATCTCTGTTTATACTTGCAGGGAGTTGGCGGAAAGTCTCGCACAGACAGCAAAATAAAATGCCATAGAGGGAGGCAAACCAATGCAGGAAAAAGAAACCTGGCGACCATTCTCATGGCATTGTCCAAACTGCGGAGAAATTTCCGTTGGATATCAAAACTCCAGCGGAATCATCAAGGTGGAGTGTGCAAAATGCCATGCAGTAATGGTCAGAAAAATTATGGGGCGCCGTCATGATCGGATTGATATTTATGCCCCCAGAGGACAAGTCCATGAAATCGGCGGCTTTGCCGCTTTTTGATAAAAATTAAATCACCGGCATAACGACGGGCGGGTTAAGATGAAATAGACTGTGTAAATCCCGCTTCAGGTCATATGCGTTTACCACTTCCAGAGGTTTAACCAGACATTACATGAGAGGCCGCTGGCAGAATCGGATTCCGATTTAGGAGTCCGGCTCTGTCAGCGGCTTTTTTCGTTGGCAGGGCTTTCACCATTCATATCGAAAGCCTGATATGCATTAAGGGCTGAGGATACAAATATTGCGCTTATCCGTACTGAACTACTGATAAAAAGCAATATCCGTACCCTTCTCTTTTTGCGCTCATTTCAGGCCATGAGACGGGGAACCGCTGCGGGTTTTGTATCCTTCGCCGCTTTTCGCACAGGCGGAAAGGAAAAAACATGTATTACGATCCTGTGGAATGTGGAATGAGAATCGCAAAGTTACGCTTAGAACTTGGGCAAACCCAGCAGCAAATGGCAGACAAGCTAAATATTAGCTTGGATCATTACCGGGCACTGGAAACCGGGCGGCGGGGCGGCTCTCTTGATCTCCTGACCGAAATTGCCATCACCTTTGACATTTCTCTGGACTATCTGATTTTGGGACGGATGAAATATTCAGACAGCCAGCGTATCCAAAGAGAACTAGAGAACATAACCAACCAAATAAACCAGCTAAAAGCATCACTTTAGCCTTACCGTGACAAACTCGACCGCTACCGTGACCACGCGTCACTCTGGAAATGCTTTCGATTCGGCTACAATTTATTTGTAGCCGGAACACACCGGCACGGTTCTTTGAAAATTGAATAGCCATTCATCAGGTACATTTCTGTATGTCAGAGCCAGACAGGCAGTACGCCACGACCCTTCTGAAGAGGCGAGCGAACGCTACTTGCCTGGAAATGCCGGATTGCAACCGGCAGGGCCAGGACGGCATACCAGTGATAATGATACTTCTGTAATTCGCAGCCCGGCCATAAAGAAGGCGGGGAGGTTAAACGCCTATGGAGCGGCCCAGCATGCCGCCGCCTGATGATTTCCCGCTTCTCAGGGGTGTCGAGGACAAATGTGAGAAAATAACCGCTTAAGAAATTTTCGGGAGCCATGACCGGCAAAGCTTCTTTGCCGTGTCCTGGCTCCCTTAACATACCAAAGGAAGGAGTACACACAATGGATCGAGATTTTAAACAATACCATCGCGGAGAGATTTATTTCGCTAACTTAAATCCTGCCTACGGCAGTGAACATGGAGGGATCCGCCCTGTGCTGATCCTGCAGAATGACATCGGCAACTTCTACTCTCCTACCCTGATCGTCACGCCAGCAACCAAGCAGGCAGGCAAAAAGCCTTATCTGCCAACCCATGTTGTCTTGAATAAAATTCCTGGCATGAAGTATGATGGAAATTCCCTGTTTATGCTGGAGCAGATGCGGGTGATTGATAAACATCGCCTGCGCGGTTACGCCGGACGGCTGACCAAGGCGCAGATGAAACTCATTGATCAAGCGGTATGTGCCAGCCTGGGTTTATCCAGGAACAGCGCATGACGCGCCCGGCCCGGAAAAGGGCTGACAGAACCTCCCTGATCTGTCTCTGCCCTGCCTGCCGGGAAAACTTCAAGATCACAGGGAGCTACCGCATCAGGCGAGTAAATCACCGACAGTCCGTCAAGGAAGTCTGCACCTATTGCCAGATGCGCATGGGCTATGATTACTACATAACATCGGTTCCGGAACGGAGGTGATGGATATGAATCAACCACTTCAGATTGACCCTGAGTTTGCATCGAAAATCCCTCCGCTGACCAAGGAAGAATATCAGCTATTAGAGGAAAATATCCTTCAGGACGGTGTGGTCTTAAATCCGCTGATTGTCTGGAATGGCTGTATTGTAGATGGTCACAACCGTTTCCATATCATCCAGGCACATCCGGAGATCAAGTATACCGTCTTTGAAAAAGAATTTCCTGACCGCTACGCGGCTATCGCCTGGATCTGCTGTAATCAGCTGGGGAGGCGGAATCTAACCCCGCAGCAGAAAAAATACTTGATTGGGCAGCGGTATGAGGCGGAAAAGTTGACCACAACTTTTAATGGAAATCGGTTTACTTTAGCTGATGAAAGTAGGCGTTCCCAAAATGGTAACACCTACAAAACCGAGAGAACTTGTGATCGCATCGCCCGTGAAAGTAATGTCAGCAGAAATACCGTACTCCGTGCGGAAGATTTCGCTCAAGGAGTAGACGCAGCTGATGAAGTAGAACCTGGAATAAAGGAAGAAATTCTTTCTGGTGGAATTAAGACAACCGATGTCGCTGTGGCTGCTATTGCCAAGGCTTCCCCAAAAGAGCGTCCTGCATTGGTCAAACAGCTTCGTCAGCCCAAGTCACCAAAGTCATTACCAGAAAAAGGGCCAAAGTCTATAGAAGCAATCGAACCACTTGATCCGCCGCTCATAACGAAGCCGGATTCGGAACCAAAAATACAGTCAGAGCCAATAGAAGAACACGCCGAACAACCTGAACTTGCCACCCGCCCCATGACGGAGATCCAGAAAATCCTTGCAATTTCCACCGGCATGGAGACGGCGGAGAAGCTGGCCGATGAAAGTACCATGTTCTATGAACTGGAGGATGCGGTATCCACGATGATCCGCCGCTGTCTCCGCTGTTTCGAAAGCTATCCAGGATTATTAAAGAAAAAACCCTATCGCTGCAAGGTACAGAAGATTTTTAACGAAGCCATACAATTCATTCAAAAAATCGAACAGGAGGAACCAACATGAAGAACCTAATTAACTGCCCTTTTGACGAGATGATGATTTACAGTGGGAACCTGGAAGTCCCACGCAGCGCCTATCAGCGGGAGCTGAATCCCCATCGTGTCCGCAAGATTGCAGCAGAGTTTGACGAGCATATCGCCAATGATCCGAAGGTCAGCTTCCGCGATGGCCACTACTACGTTTTTGACGGCCAGCACACCATCGCTGCCAGAAAGCTGCGCAACGCCGGGCAGGATTTGCCGATCCGCTGCAAAGTCTTTTATGGTCTCTCCGAGTTGGATGAGGCAATTTTATTTGCCCAGCAGACCGGGATTTCCGCCCAGCTTACCGCCGGTGCAAAGCTGCGGGCGCTGATTTATGGCGGTGATCCAGACGCCATCGCTTTTCTAAAGGCCACGGAAGATGTTGGCCTGCGGTTGGACTATAACCAGGACAGAGGAAAGTGCCGGATCGGCTGTGTGGGAACGGCCTACGGCATCTATAAAAAGGTCGGTGAGAAAATCTACAAGGAAGGGATGCAGCACATAGTGGATGCCTGGGAAGGTACTCCCGATTCTCTGCGTTTTGAAATCCTGCAGGGCGTCATCTTCTTTGTAGACCTCTACCATGACGAATACAACCCCAAGCGGCTGGTGGGACAGCTTCGCCGGTATGACCCGCTGACCATTTACCGGGAAGGCCGCTCTCTCGGCGTAAATATGGCCGGATACAAGAAATACATGTACCAGGTCTACCGGATGTACAACGGAAGCAGCCGCCGGTATATGCTGCCGTTAAAGTTCTGATTTGCTATATAAACGCAAGGATACTGCTGTGAAACTATAATCTGAGAAAGAAGTGATTTTGTCGATGGAGCATTATGATGGAAAAGTTCCTATCCACTTGAAAATGACATTAACAGCGAAAGAAGCAGCCGAGTATAGCAATATCGGGATAAACAAGATAGATAGTATGCTACGCTCTCCTGGCTGCCCATTTGTACTATTTGTTGGTACAAAAAAACTGGTAAAACGTAAGGAATTTGAAGAGTATATCAGTCAACGTCTTGTGATCTAAGAACTATACTCTTGAGGGTTTGGTGCCACTGTGATATAATCGGATTGTTGCAGTGGAGCCTTTCCCGCCTGTGGGAAAGGAGTATCACAATGGGAAAAAATCTTAAAGGCAAAGAATGTGGCAAGGGAATCAGCCAAAGAAAGGACGGGTTGTACTACGCAAGATTTGTAGATAAATCAGGGAAAAGAATTGATAAGTATTTTCGGACTATTCCAGAAGCAAGAAACTGGATTGAAAATGCAAAATATGCGGATAAGCATGAGGAAGTGTTTGTACCTACTGACACAACAGTAGATGAGTGGTTCGATTTCTGGATTGAAAACATCATTGGAGACTTGGCACCTAACACTCGCCGTAATTATCGTGAACGATATGAAAATAATATTCAACCGGTAATTGGCAGAATGTTCTTATCTAATGTAAAACCTATGCATTGTAAAAAGGTATTAATTCAAATGGATACAAGATATGCCGGTTCTACAATACGTCAGACTTATATCACAATGGGAACGATGTTTAGGGCAGCTTTAATGAACGACATGATTTCCAAACATCCAATGGATGGTGTCCGATATACGAAGCCAGTCAGAGCAAAGGATGATATACGTTTTTTGACAAGAGACGAGCAAAAGAAATTCTTAGAAGCGGCGAAACGTTCTCATAACTATAATCAGTACGCATTGATTTTGGAAACAGGATTACGAACTGGTGAAATGATCGGCCTGACTTGGGATGCGATTGATTTTAATAAGAAGACGCTTACTGTCAATAAAACATTGGAGTATAGGCATGGTCAACGCTTTTGGCGTGCTGGCCCTCCTAAAACACAAAACAGTTATCGTACAATACCTCTAACAGATAAGGCTTATGAAATTTTAAAAGAAATGCATGATAACTGTGCTGACAGGAAAGAGGCTCCGTTACTATCACAAACACTGGAGTACATTGACAGACGCACAGGTACTACCGCTCATCTGATTATGCATGATCTTGTTTTTGTTAACTGGAGAACTGGAGAGCCTGCCAAAAACAGCTCCTATGATACGCATCTTTATAAGCTTTGTGACGAAGCTAAGATCAACCGTTTTTGTATGCACGCATTGCGTCATACCTATGCTACAAGAGCCATTGAAAGTGGTATGCAGCCAAAAGTGCTGCAAAGCCTTCTTGGTCATGCAAGTATCAAAACTACAATGGACAGATACGTCCATGTTACGGATGAATCACTAGATTTAGCTGTAAGGCAATTTGAAAAGAATCGGGTATCTTAAATATAAAACTCAACACATCTCAATGCAAAAATGGTGTAAAAATGGTGTAGTACCATTGAGCCAGAACCCGAAAAACCTTGTAAATACAAGAAAAACAAAGGAGATAGAATACAAAATGAAATTAGGTATCGTTGGATTGCCTAACGTAGGCAAAAGTACATTGTTTAACTCTCTTACAAAGGCAGGGGCAGAATCAGCCAACTACCCCTTCTGTACCATTGATCCCAATGTAGGCGTTGTTGCTGTTCCCGATGAAAGACTTGGAAAACTGGCAGCTCTCTATAATTCTGCAAAAATCACCCCTGCTGTTATTGAATTTGTAGATATCGCCGGTCTGGTAAAAGGTGCATCCAAAGGAGAGGGACTGGGAAACCAATTTCTGTCCAACATCAGAGAGGTAGACGCGATTGTACATGTAGTCCGCTGCTTTGATGACCCCAATGTTATCCATGTAGACGGCAGCGTCGATCCCTTAAGAGACATTGAAACCATTGATCTTGAGCTTATATTCTCTGACCTGGAAATTCTGGATCGCCGTATTGCAAAAACCTCCAAGGGCGCTTTCAATGATAAATCCCTTGCCAAAGAGGTGGAGATCTTAAAACAGCTGAAAGCTCATTTAGAAGACGGAAAACTGGCCAGAAGTATGGAGTTTGATGACGAGGAAGTTCGTTCCTTTGTTGCCTCCTTAAATCTTCTCACCTACAAGCCCGTTATTTTTGCGGCCAACGTAGGAGAGGATGATCTGGCTGACGATGGCACCTCCAATGAATATGTGGCAAGAGTTCGTCAGTTCGCTTCCGAAAACAACAGCGAAGTATTTGTTATCTGTGCCCAGATTGAACAGGAAATTGCCGAGCTGGAAGAAGACGAGAAAAAAATGTTCCTGGAAGATCTCGGACTAAAGGAATCCGGATTGGAAAAACTGATTGCCGCCAGCTATCACCTTCTCGGTCTGATCAGTTACCTTACCGCCGGCCCTACAGAAACAAGAGCATGGACAATTAAAGAAGGAACCAAAGCGCCTCAGGCCGCCGGAAAAATTCATTCCGACTTTGAGCGCGGTTTTATCCGTGCTGAAGTAGTAAACTATCAGGATCTTCTGGACTGCGGCTCCTATACAGCCGCCAAGGAAAAAGGACTGGTACGACTGGAAGGAAAGGATTACGTAGTGAAAGACGGGGATGTAGTCCTCTTCCGGTTTAATGTATAATTCGAATGGTAAAAAGCTGTTTCCAAACAAGCGCAACGGAGCTTCTCATCCCCTTGCATTTGTTTTGGAAGCAGCTTTTCTTTTTACTGTAAATTAGAATATCCCATCAGGCTGATATCCACTTCTCTGGCAGCCTCCCGGCCTTCTCTGATCGCCCACACTACCAGTGACTGGCCTCGATGCATATCTCCGGCCGTAAATACCCGCTCCACACTTGTTTTGTATTTTCCGGCTTCTGTCTCAACATTGGTTCTTCCATTAAGCTTTACTCCAAAAGCGTCTGCCACATAAGACTGGGCACCTAAAAATCCTGCTGCAATAAGAACCAAATCCGCTGGTATCTCTTTTTCGCTCCCTGACACCGGCTCCATAATGGTTCGTCCTGTCTTTTCATCCTTTTTAGGCGCCAGAGTGACAATGACAGCCTTTGCTATCTTTCCGCTCTTGTCTTTTATAAACTCCTTTACCGTTGTCTGATAAACCCTGGGATCCTTTCCAAATACAGCAATGGCTTCCTCCTGACCATAGTCTGTTTTACTGATCCTGGGCCACTCCGGCCATGTATTATCCTCTGTTCTCTGCAGAGGCAGCTTAGGCATCATCTCCAGCTGGGTTACAGAAGCACAGCCCTGACGAATAGCCGTTCCCACACAGTCATTGCCTGTATCTCCGCCTCCAATAACCAGAACATGCTTTCCTTTTGCTGAAATATAAGATTTATCCTGGAGTCCGGAATTCAGAAGACTTTTTGTGGTCGACTTTAAATAGTCTACCGCAAAATAGATCCCTGCTCCGTCTCTCCCTGGAACTTTCAAATCTCTTGGATTAGAGGCGCCGCAGGCCAGAATCACTCGGTCATACTCTTTCAGTAAATCTCCGGCCTTCTCAGACTTTCCCACATCTGCCCCGGTAATAAAACGAATTCCTTCTGCCTCCATGATCTGTATTTTTCGCTGAATTATCTCCTTTTCCAGCTTCATATTGGGTATCCCGTACATGAGAAGTCCGCCGACCCGATCTTCTCTCTCATACACAGTGACACTGTGCCCTCTCTTATTCAGCTGGTCCGCTGCCGCCAGTCCTGCCGGTCCTGATCCTATTACAGCCACCTTTTTCCCAGTTCTTATTCCCGGCGGTTTCGGTCCTGCCCACTGGCCCTCATAGGCTTTTTCAATAATGGCTCTCTCATTTTCCTTAATGGAAACGGAATCTCCATTAAGACTGCAGGTACAGGCAGCCTCGCAGGGAGCCGGACATACTCTGGAGGTAAATTCCGGAAAGTTATTTGTCTTTTTCAGCCGATTATAAGCCTGCTTCCAGTTGCCATGATACACCAGATCGTTCCACTCAGGGATCAGGTTATTGAGAGGGCAGCCGCTTGTCATCCCCTTAATCATCATGCCGGACTGGCAGAACGGCACACCGCAGTCCATACAGCGGGCACCTTGAAGCTTCTGTTCTTCTTCTCCAAGAGGCAGATGAAATTCCTTATAATTCTTAATTCGCTCCTTTGGTTCTATGGTTTTTCCTATCTGCCTCTGGTATTCTAAAAATCCTGTTGGTTTTCCCATATTGACTCTCCTTACTGACTGGTAATGGCATAAAACGCCTCAATCTGTGCCTGTTCGCTGCTCAGCCCTTTTTCTTCCATCTGGACAATCGTGTTCATCATCCTTCTGTAGTCATGGGGCACAATCTTTTTAAATCGGGGGAGAGATTCCCCAAAATGCTCCAGGATTTCCTTACCTCTCTCAGAATTGGTGTGCGCCACATGCTCCTCAATCATGTTCTTCAGCTCCAGAACATCATATTTATCAGAAATTTCCTCAAAAGATACCATTTCTTTATTAATCCGTTTATACAGATCCCTCTTTTCATCCAGCACATAGGCAATTCCGCCGCTCATACCTGCGGCAAAATTTTTGCCTGTGGTTCCAAGAATCACAACTCGTCCGCCTGTCATATACTCACAGCCATGATCCCCTACACCTTCTACCACAGCCATAGCTCCTGAATTTCTCACGCAGAATCTCTCTCCCGCCACTCCGCAGATAAAGGCTTTGCCGCTGGTAGCCCCATAAAGCGCGACATTTCCTATAATAATATTTTCGGATGCCCGAAATTTAGCTTCTTTTGGCGGATAAACCACCAATTTGCCTCCTGACAGACCTTTTCCAAAATAATCGTTGCTGTCGCCCTGCAGTTTCAGAGTCAGTCCTTTTGGAATAAAGGCGCCAAAACTTTGTCCGCCGCTTCCCTGGCAATTTACCACAAGGGAATCTTCTTCCAGCCCTTCCGGGCTCAGCCTGGTAATTTCTGCCCCCAAAATAGTTCCCAGGGTTCTGTCTGTATTGGATACATCCACCTGGATCTCCTTTTTCTGCCCGCTCTGAATAGAGGTTTTTAACTTCTTTAAAAGAACTCTCTCATCAATGGTTTTTTCCAGCTCAAAGCTGTAAACCTGTTTATTGCAATAGCCTGCTAATTTCTGCCCAGCATATGGATTGTCAAGAATTGGAGACAGATCCACTTTTCCAGCTCTCTCAGACGGCATCTTCTCCTTTTTCTTTAAAAGGTCCGTCCGTCCTACCAGCTCATCCACTGTGCGGACTCCCAGCTTGGCCATATACTCTCTCAGTTCCTGAGCTACGAAATACATAAAGTTAATAACATATTCCGGTTTTCCTTTAAACCGTTTTCTCAACTCAGGATTCTGTGTGGCAATTCCTACAGGGCAGGTATCCAAATTACACACCCTCATCATAACGCAGCCCATAGTTACCAAAGGTGCTGTGGCAAATCCAAACTCTTCGGCTCCCAGCATACAGGCAACTGCCACATCCCGGCCAGTCATAAGCTTTCCGTCTGTCTCCAGAACCACCTTATCTCTTAAGCCGTTCATAATAAGAGTCTGATGCGCCTCTGCTACCCCCAGTTCCCAGGGGAGTCCCGCATTATAAATGGAATTTCTCGGTGCTGCCCCCGTTCCTCCATCGTATCCGGACACCAGGATTACCTGAGCTCCAGCCTTTGCCACACCAGCCGCTACGGTTCCCACTCCTGCTTCGGACACAAGTTTTACAGATATCCTTGCTCTTGTATTGGAATTCTTTAAATCATAAATTAGCTGGGCCAAATCTTCAATAGAATAAATATCATGATGGGGAGGCGGTGAAATCAGCCCCACTCCCGTAGTAGAATGTCTGGTCTTGGCAATCCATGGATAAACTTTCTTTCCCGGAAGCTGACCTCCCTCTCCCGGCTTCGCCCCCTGAGCCATCTTAATCTGAATCTCTTTGGCGCTTACCAAATACCGGGATGTAACTCCAAACCGCCCTGAAGCCACCTGTTTAATAGCAGAACACCGGTCTTTTCCATCTGCCCCTGGAATCAGACGTTCCAGACTCTCTCCTCCTTCTCCGCTGTTGGATTTTCCGTGAATCTGGTTCATGGCCAAGGCAAGGGTTTCATGGGCCTCCTGGGAAATGGAACCATAGGACATAGCCCCTGTCTTAAACCGTTTTACAATTGATTCCACCGGCTCCACCTCTTCCAAAGAAACTGGCTTTGCCTTGGAATAATCAAAATCCAGCAGGCTGCGGAGGTTAACTGTCAGCTCTTCCTCATTCAAAGCATGGGAATAAGCTTTAAAAATCTGGTAATCTCCAGTTCTTGCCGCCTCCTGAAGAAGATGAATCGTCACCGGATTATAAAGGTGCTGCTCCTGTCCCGCCCTTTCTTTGTGGCTTCCCACACTCTCCAAAGTCAGGTCCACATCAAGCCCCAGAGGATCAAAGGCCGCTGAGTGAAGAGCATCCACGTCATTTGCAATATCCGAAAGAGTGATTCCCCCTACACGGCTGACCGTATTGGTAAAATAGCGGTCAATTACCTCTTTTGAAATTCCCACTGCCTCAAAAATCTGCGCTCCCTGGTAGGATTGAATGGTGGAAATTCCCATTTTTGAGGCAATTTTAATAATCCCATGGAGAATTGCTGAATTATAGTCTTCCACCGCGGCATAATAATCCTTATCAAGCATTCCGTTTTCTATAAGGGATCGGATAGACTCCTGAGCCAGATAAGGATTAACGGCACATGCTCCATAACCCAAAAGAGTTGCAAAATGATGAACCTCTCTCGGCTCTCCGCTTTCCAAAATCAACGCCACTGAAGTTCTCTTCTTCGTCTTCACCAAATGCTGCTGCAAAGCGGAAACTGCCAGAAGAGACGGAATGGGCACATGGTTTTCATCAATATCCCTGTCGGAAAGTATGATAATATTGGCGCCGTCTCTGTGAGCTCTGTCCACCTCAAGAAACAGCCTGTCAATGGCCTTTTCTAAAGAAGTATTCTTGTAGTAGGTAATGGGAATCACCGCCACCTTAAATCCCGGTTTCTTCATGGTTTTTATTTTCATCAAGTCCATACAGGTAAGAATTGGATTATCTACTTTTAAAATCTTACAGTTTTTAGCTGTCTCCTGTAAGATATTTCCTTCCTCCCCCACATAGACAGAAGTAGAGGTGACAATCTCCTCCCGAATAGCGTCAATAGGCGGATTGGTAACCTGAGCAAACAGCTGCTTAAAATAGTTAAACAACGGCTGATGCTTTTTGCTTAAAACAGCCAGAGGACTGTCTGTTCCCATGGCGGAAACAGCCTCTGCCCCATTAAGAGCCATAGGGAGAATCATGGTTTTGTATTCTTCATAAGTGTATCCATAGGTTTTGGAAAGTCTGGCTCTCTGTTCCTCTGACATTACCGGTACTCCCTTATTGGGCTTGGGAAGATCTTTCAGATGAACCAGGTTCGTATCCAGCCATTCCCCATAAGGCTGCCTGGAAGCGTAATAGGCCTTTAATTCCTCATCGCTTACCAGTTTCCCCTTTACCGTATCAATAAGAAGCATTTTCCCCGGACGAAGCCGTTCCTTTTTCACCACCCGGCTCTGATCCACCTCAATGGCTCCTACTTCAGAGGAAAGAATCAGTTGATGGTCCTCTGTAATGTAGTACCGGGAAGGACGAAGTCCGTTCCGGTCAAGAACCGCTCCCACCAGATCTCCGTCACTGAATACAATAGATGCCGGTCCATCCCACGGCTCCATCATAGTGGCGTAATATCTGTAAAAATTTCTTACCTCTTCCGGCATCGATTTGTCATGTACCCACGGAGCAGGAATTGTAACCATAACAGCAAGGGGAAGATCCATCCCGCTCATCATCATAAATTCCAATGCATTATCCAGCATAGCGGAATCCGAACCTTCCTGGTTAACGATAGGAAGAACCTTATGCATCTGGGTTCGGAAATATTCAGACTCCATATTTTCCTCTCTGGCCATCATCTTATCTACATTTCCGCGAATTGTATTGATTTCCCCATTATGCACAATAAGGCGATTTGGATGAGCTCTCATCCAGCTGGGATTGGTGTTGGTACTGAAACGGGAGTGAACCATAGCGATGGCAGACTCGTAGTCCTTATCCTGAAGATCAGAAAAAAATCTCTTCAGCTCCTTTACAAGAAACATTCCCTTATAGACTACAGTTCTGCTGCTGAGGGAAACTACGTAAGTATTGTCATTGCTCTGTTCAAACACCCGGCGTACTACGTAAAGCTTCCGGTCAAAATCCAGCCCTTTTGCTACATGAGGAGGCTTTCTCACAAATGCCTGAAGTATACAGGGCATACAGTCCACAGCCTTGGCTCCTATCAGTTCCGGATGGATAGGAACCTGGCGCCAGCCTGCAAAAGAAAGACCTTCTTTTTCCACAATAATCTCAAACATTTTCTTAGCCTGATTTCTGGCCAGTTCATCCTGGGGGAAGAAAAACATGCCAACGCCATATTCCCGCTCCTCTCCAATTTCTATTCCCAAAGCTGCGGCGGCCTTTCTAAAAAACCGGTGGGAAATCTGCAACATAATTCCTACCCCGTCGCCTGTTTTGCCATCTCCATCCTTTCCAGCACGGTGTTCCAAATTTTCCACAATGTGCAAAGCCTGTTCTACTGTCTTATGAGACTTAATCCCCTTTATATTCACAACTGCTCCTATTCCGCAGTTGTCATGTTCAAATCGGGGATCGTACAGGCCTGGCGCCTGATTTTTTTGAGATAACCATTGACTCATACTATCATCCTTTCCGCCTTCTTTTAAAAACTTCCAAAGTGGTGTAATTATGTTTTATTGATGATACATCATTTCATTTTGTTTGTAAATATCTTTTTTTTTAAATATTTTTCCACTATTTTTCTTCTTTTTTGTGTATTTTTATGTTTTTTCAGTCTTCTTTTTGCATAACAAAAAAGGAGTGCCGTGAAGGGCTGCTCACAAGCAGTTCCTTCGTCCAGCACTCCTTTGTCCTGACTCATATTACGAAAAATTGGAGTTACATCTCTCCAAGACCGCTTTCAATTGCCTTGGTAATAGTCTCCATAGCCTCGTTTTCATCCTCGCCGTCACAGATAAGATTAATCTCTGTTCCGCACTTGATGCCTGCTGCCATAACGTTTAATACGCTTTTAGCAACAATCTTCTTTTCCCCGCACTCAATAATAACATCACACTTAAACTTCATAGCAGTCTGAGACAATACGCCAGCTGGTCTTAAATGAAGTCCGGATGGGTTTACAACAGTCAGCTTTTTAGATACCATAGCAATTCTCCTTTATCCTATAAGATATAATCTTATTGTTAATTTTATTACACTTCCCAATTTGTGTCAAGACAAACCCTTTTGACAATCTCTATTTTTTTCCAGAGCCATCCGTTCTCGTCTTTCCCTGGACTCCTGAAGGGAATACACACAGCCGCAGTAATCCTGACGGTACAGTCCATATTCCCCAGAAAGTTCTATAGAACGTTTATACCCGTTTTTCTTTTTAAAATCAGAATTCAGGTACCTGACTCCAAACTCCAAAGCTATTTTTTCTCCTATTTCATTAAGCTTGGCCGCGTTTTTCATTGGGCTGATAGACAAAGAAGTCGTAAAATAGTCAAATCCTCCTGCCTTAGCCTCCCTGGCAGCTTCTCTCAAACGGAGCTCATAGCAGCGAAAACACCGTTCTCCTCCCTCAGGAACACTCTCCACTCCCTTTACAGCCTGATAAAAGTCGTCAGGACAGTACAAACCTGCCTTCATGGATACCGGATGAACAAACTTCATTTTATCCAACAGATTCTTCTGTTCCTCCACCCGTTTTTCATACTCTGAAGGAGGATATATGTTAGGATTGTAATAAAAAACCGTAATCCGGAACCAAGCAGACAGATACTCCAGCACGTAGCTGCTGCAGGGAGCGCAGCAGGTATGAAGAAGAAGGGAAGGTGCGGTTCCTTCTTCCTTCAGTCTCTGAATCAATTGATCCAATTCCTTCTGATAATTTCTCCCATTCATACAAATCTCCCATCTATAGATCAGCAAAAATATTCCTGCAATCCGTCACCAGTGCAAACCTTAAGACAAGATAAGGCAGGACGGAAAATGGCCTTCCCGCTGAAAGCATCTTCCGCTCTGCCTTATTCTGCTTATTCATTTATAGTCTGCCTTTCAGGCATGGTTTTACAGGAAGTCTCTGATTCTCTTGCTGCGAACCGGGTTACGCAGTTTTCTTAATGCCTTTGCCTCAATCTGACGAATTCTCTCCCTGGTTACATTGAATTCCTTTCCGACCTCTTCCAGCGTACGGGGATGTCCATCTTCCAGACCAAACCGCAGAACAATTACCTGCCGTTCTCTTTCCTTCAGATCTCCCAGAAGAGCATCGATATGCTCTCTCAGCATAACAGACTCCACATTTCCCTCAGGAGTTACCACATTATTATCTGCAACAAAATCGCCTAAATTAGAATCATCCTCTTCACCGATTGGAGTCTCCAAAGACGCTGGTTCTCTGGCAATCTGCATAATCTCCATAACCTTATCCTCGGACATATCCAAAGCTTCCGCCAGCTCCGTTACAGACGGTTCATAGCCCAGCTCAAGAGTCAGCTTTCTCTGCATCTTTGACATCTTATTGATCGTCTCAACCATATGCACCGGAACACGGATGGTTCTCGCCTGATCAGCCAAGGCTCTTGTTACGGACTGACGAATCCACCAGGTAGCATATGTACTTAATTTATAGCCCTTTGTATAATCAAATTTTTCAACGCCTTTAATCAGGCCAAGATTCCCTTCCTGTACCAAGTCAAGAAAGCTCATTCCCCGTCCCGTATAACGCTTGGCAATACTGACAACCAGACGCAAATTGGCCTCAATGAGGCGCTCCTTGGCATCCTCATCTCCGTCAGCCTTTCTTTTTGCCAGTCTCAGCTCCTCATCAGCGCTTAAAAGCGGAACTGTACCAATCTCTTTCAGATACATGCGAACAGGATCCTCTGTACCAATTCCTTCTAACAGGTCAATGGCATCTAAATCAATGTCTTCCTCATCATTATCTTTCATAAAACTGTCGTCCAAATCATCGTCCAACAGCAGAGCGTCATCTGACAGAAGAGCATCTTCAGACAAAATAGTATCATCAATTACCGGAATCACGTCAATACCGCGATTCTCCAGGTACGAATAAATCTGATCCATCTGCTCCGGTGTCAGTTCATCTCCCATAAAGAAGTTGTTAATCTCCGTTACATCCAAAGCATTATGCTTTGTCTTTGCAAGTTCGACCAGTTTCCCCAGCTTCTCTAAAAAATTATCCTTTTCCACTTGATAACGTCCTTTCGCTAAGAAGTATACACAAAATCCCCACACAACTTTTCATTATATACTACTAAGCTGCAGATTTCAACATTTTTCTTATTTTTTTGTGCTTGCACCCATAATCTGAATTCGTCTTGGCAGGTTGACAATATCCACCTCTGTGTGACTGCCTCCAAATTCTCCATCTAATACCCAGTCTACCGGCTCCGCCGAACGAATTCGTATCCTCGCTGTGCGGAAACGGTGAACATACTCGTTAGGCTCTTCCTTGAGAAACAGATAGTTTATAATATTGCTGAAATCCATAGGCGTCCTGGGTGTTGTAATAAAGAGGGCCTCAAATACGCCGTCATCCAGTTCCACCTCTTTAGACACCAGGCCCTTGAATCCGCCCACGCTTCTTGTATTGGTGATCATACCAAATATAAATTCTCCTTCCAGAACCGCTTCATCACTCTCCACCTGCATCCGATAGGATTTTATAGAGGTCAGGCTTTTGACGCCCTCAATCATGTAGGCTTGATGGCCCAAAACATTTTTTTTATCCTGGGGAGTCAGATAGGAAACCTCTGTGAAAGCTCCGAAAGCCGCAATATAAACAAAGTTTCTTTCCTCACAAAATGCCCCGATGTCAATGGGCAAAGGCATTCCTTCCACTACATTTCTGGCCGCATCTACCATGTTTTTAGGAAGCTTTAAGCTGGAGGCAAAATCATTGGTGGAGCCTGCCGGTATATATCCCAGCAGGGGAATTCGATGAAGCTTCATCATACCGCTGATTACTTCATTCAGGGTGCCATCCCCGCCGCTGCACACAATCATGTCAGCTCCCTTTCCCTGAGACGCAGCCACCTCCATAGCGTCAGACTGTCTCTGGGTTACATGGACAAGTACCTGATAACCGGCCTTGGTAAATACATCTAAAATATCAAGAAGTTTATTTTTAATCTGTCCTTTTCCTGATCTGGGATTAAATATAAACAGGATTTTTTTCATTCTCTAATCACCTTACCAATTCTGTATATGCCTTAAACGCTCCGGGAAGGGAATATTTTTCCTTCAATTCCTCCGGATCGGCCCACAAATACGCCTTTCCGGCATAAGAAGGCATAAAAATCTCATACGCCTTCATATGCCATTCCACATGGCTGAATATATGTTTAGACTGAGGAAGCGCAACTATCTTTGAAGGCTTCCCTTCCAGGCAGCGTCCCACATCGTTTTCTTCTATCCATCCTTCCACATTTGGAAATTCATACAATCCCGCCAGAAGGCCTTTGTCCGGACGTTTTCTTAAGGCAATCCGTCCATGATTCCAAATAAGAAAAACCGTTCGCTTTTCTTTTTTTCTTTCTTTTTTAGGCGCCTTTACAGGAATCTCACCGGTAAGGCCCTCCCTCCTTGCTGCACACAGAAATGCCAGAGGACAATCCCCGCAGAGAGGAGCGCCGTTTGGAATGCACACAACCGCTCCGATCTCAATAAGGCCCTGATTATAACGGCTGGCATCATTGGAAGGAATAACCTTAGACAAAAGGCGTTCCATTTTTCTCTTCACAGACTGTTTTGAAATATCTTCTCTGCTTCCCAGAACTCTGGATATAACACGAAGGACATTGCCATCTACCGCCGGAACCGGTATGTCATAGGCGATGGAAGCAATGGCACCTGCAGTATAGGAACCAATCCCCGGAAGCTTTAAAAGGGCTTCACAGGATTTTGGCAGCTGCCCCTGATACTCATTTACAAGAATCTGAGCAGCCTTTTTCAGATTTCTGGCCCTGTTATAATAACCAAGCCCCTCCCAAAGCTTTAAAAGCCGATCCTCCTCCACCTGAGCCAGATCGCTGATCTGAGGAAGCGCGGACATAAATCGGTGAAAATAAGGCTTTACTGCTTCTACTCTGGTCTGCTGCAACATAATTTCAGATACCCACACCCTGTAGGGTTCCGGCTGTTCTCTCCAGGGAAGGATCCTGGCATGGCCTTCGTACCAGGAAAGCAAAGGTCCTTCCATGGCCTTTAATCTTTCTTCCGGCAGCCAGCCGGTCTCCGGTTCCATAGGTTTTAATCTTCCATATAATAAATGCTCCATATCATTTATACGTATCCGTAAATTCCCCTGACAGATACCTCTCCGGAAACAATCCTGCGGATATGGCCGGAATCTGTCTTTACCAGAAGCTCCCCTTTCTCATTAATTCCCAAAGCAACCCTTTGGTATTCGCCTGCCGGATCCAGAACTTTCACGGTTCTGTCCTTATTTGCCATCTTTTCATTGTATTCATCCACCAGATTCTTAAGGCTGCCTGCCTCAATAAATTGATCATAATATTCTTCAAAAGCCTTCATTACAGCTGCCGCCAGCCGGCTTCTGGAAATTCTTTCTCCGGTTTCTAAAAAAATTGAGGTGGCAGTCTCAGCTACCTCCGGCGGAAATGCATCTATATTGGCGTTGATTCCAATTCCAACCACAATATAATGGATTCCCTCCAGTTCCGCACTCATTTCTGTAAGAATTCCGCACACCTTTTTTCCACCGGATACCAGATCATTAGGCCACTTAATCTGAGTTTCACAGCCTGCCGTTTCCAAGATTCCCTTTCTCACTGCCAAAGCGGCCACCAAAGTTACCATTGAGGCCAGAGAAGGCAGAATATCTGGTCTTAAAATCAGACTCATATATAAATTAACGCCGGATGGAGAAGTCCAACTTCTTCCTCTGCGGCCTTTCCCTGACTCCTGGCAGTCAGCCACCACCAAAGTACCGTGAGAAGCTCCCTCTTCAGCCAATGCCTTAGCCCTTGTATTGGTAGAATCCACAACAGGATAATATTGAACCGGCTTTCCAAAACTGCCGTCCAAGCAGCATTCCAGCTCCGCCTGACCAAAGGCATTCTTCTGCCCTACCAGACGGTATCCCCGGTTGCGCACAGCCTCAATGTCATATCCTTCCCCTTCCAGCTGCCGGATTACCTTCCACACGGCTGCTCTGGACACCCCCAGCTGGCTGCAAAGTTCCTGGCCTGACAGATAACCGTCACATTCCTTCAAAGCTTTTAAAACCTTTGTTTTCACTTCATTACCTCCACCAGATGCTGATCGCGCTGATTGCAGCCAGAACCATAAGGGCGATGCCCAACAGCAAAGTTCCCAATCCCTGAAACCTTCTTTTCTTTTCCCGACGTCCGGCGTACAGCCTGTGGCCCCCATTGATCAGATTCAGACAGGAGGCCAGAAAAAAGATAAGAGGAAACATTAGCATATGGTCTTCCGGATTCAAAAAAGTCAAAACGGCCAGAACTACAATCACCAGCCCTATGATAATATGAATTCCATCCAGAAGCATGGCTGAACTTCTCGGATTTTTTCCTTTCTCCTGCAGATACATTTTATTCCTCTCCCAGTGTAGCCACCATCACGGCTTTAATCGTATGCATGCGGTTTTCTGCCTCATCAAAAACAAGGGAACGGGAGGACTCAAATACTTCTTCCGTCACCTCATTTCCCTTAACCGCCGGCAGGCAGTGCATAAAGATGGTGGTCTCTTTTCCTGTTTTTTCCATAAGTTCCTTATTTACCTGATAAGGTCTTAAAAGAGCGACTCTTTCTGCCGCCTTGTCTTCCTCTCCCATGGAACACCATACATCGGTATAAATCACATCTGCCCCGGCTACGCAGCCCGTATCCTGAGACAAAGTAATCGTACTTCCGCTTTCCGCTCCATAGCCGCGGCACAGCTCAACCAGCTCTTTCTTTGGCCACAGGCTTTCCGGTGCCAAAATGGTAAAATCAACTCCCATTTTGCTCATGCCGATCATCAGGCTGTTGGCCATATTGTTTCTTCCGTCTCCCGCATAAACAAATTTTAGCCCTTTCAAATATCCAAAATGTTCCTGCATCGTCAGAAGATCTGCCAGAATCTGAGTGGGATGATAATCATCCGTCAAACCATTCCATACCGGAACTCCTGCATATTTTGCCAGGTCCTCCACTGTTTTATGCTTAAATCCACGGAACTCAATTCCATCAAAAATACGTCCAAGAACTCTTGCCGTATCTTCTACGCTTTCCTTGTGCCCCAGCTGAATATCATCTTTTCCCAGATATTCCGGATGAGCCCCCTCATCAACAGCCGCCACAACAAAAGAACAGCGAGTTCTTGTAGACGGCTTTTCAAAAATCAGAGCAATGTTTTTTCCTTTTAAGGAATTCCCTCTGATTCCAGCTTTTTTCTTTGCCTTTAAATCAGCGGCAAGTTCCAGAAGATACCCGATTTCATCGGGAGTGAAATCCTTTAATGTAATAAAATTTCTTCCTTTTAAATTCATAGCTATTCCTCCATATTTTGTCTCTTTTTGTATTTTTATACATTATTATAGTATATAACGAATAACTATTCAATCTTTTTTTCTTACGGAATAAACGGGGGCCTGGACTTTCTCCAACACCCCCGCAGACTTTTCATTTTACTCTATTTTATTTGCCAGGCTCTTTGGCAATCTCTGTAATAGAGGATACAAGCCCTGCCAGTCCCTGAATCTCAGAAGGAATGATGATCTTGGTTGCCTTTCCGTCTGCAGCTGCTTTGAAAGCTTCCAGACTCTTTATTGTCAGCACAGCGCTGTCGGCTCCCGCATCCTTAATCATCCGAATACCGTCCGCATTCGCCTGCTGAACCTTAAGAATGGCCATAGCCTGGCCTTCTGCCTCCCGGATTCTTCTCTCTTTCTCAGCTTCCGCCCGAAGAATTGCCGCCTGCTTTTCCGCCTCGGCATCCAGAATTGCAGAAGCTTTCTTTCCTTCCGCTACCAGAATGGTGGACTTTTTCTCTCCCTCGGCTCTTAAGATAGCTTCTCTTCGCTCACGCTCTGCCTTCATCTGTTTCTCCATAGCATCCTGAATGGCTGCCGGAGGCATAATATTCTTAAGCTCCACACGATTTACCTTGATCCCCCACTGATCCGTGGCAATATCAAGAATCTCCCGCATTTTGGCGTTAATCGTCTCTCTGGAAGTAAGAGTCTGATCCAGTTCCAGATCACCAATAATATTTCTCAAAGTCGTGGCTGTCAGATTCTCAATGGCCATCAAAGGATTCTCTACACCGTAGGCATAAAGCTTGGGATCTGTGATCTGAAAAAATACAACCGTATCAATGCGCATAGTTACATTATCCTTTGTAATAACCGGCTGCGGCGGAAAATCAGCTACCTGCTCTTTCAGATTTACCCGCTTTGCCACACGATCCACAATAGGCATTTTAACGTGAACTCCTACCTGCCAGGTCTGCAGATAAGCGCCCAGTCGCTCTACAACCAATGCCTGGGCCTGAGGGACAATTTTTACACAGGACGCCAGCACAGCCAGAATAATGATAAGTACAATAATTACCGCAATAAAACCAATCATACTACCTTTCCTCCCCTATCTCGCATACTATTAGTTTCACACCGCTTATATCCTTAATGGCTACCGTTGTTCCAACAGGATAAATTTTGGATTCATCCATGGATCTGGCAGTCCATTCCTGGCCATTCACCACAGCTGTCCCCGTTCCAGCCTCATTATTGATCTCAGCCGTTACACGTGCCTTTTCACCAATCAGACTTTCCGAGTTGGTTTTCACTGTGTTTTTATTGACATATTTCGCGGCAAATGGCCTGGTAAAAAACAGAAGCACAAAGGATACCACTACAAATACAACCAGCTGTACATGAATATCCGCTCCCAAAAGAGCAACGACAAAAGCGGCTAAAGCCCCTCCGGCAAACCAAATTGTTGTCAAAGCCATTGTTGCGGCTTCAATTCCAAGAAATACCACAAAACCAATAAGCCAGTAAACAGCTGCCATACAACCAAACTCCTTTCCAGGCCGTTCTTAGGCAATTATGCCAAATGAGCCTTAATTTATACATATCATACTATATTTTCAGTCACTTCTCAAGATACTACCCATTGGAAAAGCCTTACAATTTTCTGTCAAAATCCTTCCTGTAAGGATTCTGAATAAGAACAATTAATTTCTTCTCTGTCTTGCTGCCTCAAACATAAGAACCGATGCAGCCACGGCAGCATTAAGAGATTCCACATGACCCTTCATAGGAATTTTTATATAGGCATCGGCCAAAGACGCAGTCTCTTCTGTCAGCCCGTTCCCTTCATTTCCAATCAGAAATCCTGTGCTTTTGCGGTAATCCTCGGCCTCATAGTTATTCTGTCCTGACAAATGAGCCGCATACAAGCTTACTCCCTTTTTTTTCAGCTGAAGCAAAGCCTCCTTCAAATCCGGTACAATTGCAAAGGGCATACGGTATACTGATCCCATAGTGGAGCGTATCACCTTGGGGCTGTAAATATCAGCGCAGCTGTCATTCATTAAAATCCCCGTAACTCCGGCACCTTCTCCCGCCCGGATAATTGTTCCCAAATTTCCCGGATCCTGAAGGGTTTCCAGTATCATGAGAAGAGGAGGCTCCCCATTTTTCAGAAGATCTTCCACCTTATAAGTATACTGTCTTACCACGGCCAGTATTCCCTGAGGAGTCTGGGTATCAGACATTGCCTTAAACACCCCGTCAGACACCTCATAGGCAGAAAGTTGCTCTGCCAGCCGCCGATTGCCTTCTTCCTTTAAAAAAGTCTGTGACACGTAAACACTGTCAATTCTTTCCCTTGGAATCTCTCTGCAGATTCGCAGTCCTTCCGCTATAAAAAGCCCGGACTCCCGCCTTTCCTTTGCCTTTTTCATCAGGTTTATTACCTGTTTCACTTTCCCGTTTCCAGTACTGGTTATCATAACAATCCTCTCTCTACAGATTCTCCAGCTCCTCCAGCCAGAGGCGGCTGCAGGCATCGCTGGGCATTCTCAAATCCCCTCTTGGAGATACGGCGGCTGACCCTACCTTGGGGCCGTCAGGAAGGCAGGAGCGCTTAAACTGCTGGCTGAAAAACCGCCTGTAAAATACCTTAAGCCATTTTAAAATTGTTTCCCTGTCATACTGGCCTTTAAAGGCGTACTCAGCCATGCGGAATATTTTTCCGGGTCTGTAGCCATACCGCAAAATCTGATAAAGGAAAAAGTCGTGTAGCTCATAGGGACCGACCAAATCCTCTGTTTTCTGGGCTATTTCTCCTTCCTTGGGAGGCAGAAGCTCCGGACTGACAGGAGTATCCAAAATATCCAGAAGAACCTTTTTAAGCTCCTCCTCTTTACAGGTATCTGCATAGTAGCGTACCAGATGGCGCACTAATGTTTTAGGAACGGAAGCGTTCACTCCGTACATGGACATATGATCCCCATTATAAGTAGCCCAGCCAAGAGCAAGCTCCGACATATCCCCTGTTCCAATAACCATTCCTCCCAGACGGTTGGCAATATCCATAAGAATCTGGGTTCTCTCTCTTGCCTGAGAATTTTCGTAAGTCACATCATGTGTATCCGGATCCTGACCGATATCCCGAAAATGGATGGCAACTGCCTCGCGGATATCCACCTCTGTCAGAGAAACCCCCAGCTTCTCTGTCATCAAACAGGCATTCTGGTACGTACGGTCCGTAGTGCCAAAACAGGGCATGGTCACAGCATGAATCTGTTTTCTTGGAAGCTTAAGCATATCATAAGCCCTGACTGTCACAAGAAGGGCAAGAGCTGAATCCAGGCCTCCGGAAATTCCTATAACCGCATGAGGACAGCCGGTATGGCTCAGACGCTTTTTAAGCCCAAGGGCCTGTATTGACAAAATCTCCTCACATCGTTTTTTTCTCTCACTTTCGTTTTCCGGAACAAAGGGCCTGGGATCAATAAACCGGCTCAAAGACAGCTCCTCCTCCTTCAGGCGGAAGGTGACTGTCACATAGCCGCTGTCGTTGGCCTCGGGATAGGTGGTCATTTTCCTCCTGTCATTGGCCAGACGTTCCAGATCCAGCTCTCCGTAAATGGTTTCATTTGTAAATCGTGTGGATTCTGCCAGACAGGTTCCATTTTCTCCTATCAGATTCTGTCCGCCAAAAACCAAATCCTGGGTAGACTCCCCCTCTCCGGCATTGGCATAAATATATCCGCACACCAAGCTGGCGGAATGACCCAAAATCAGGCTTCTTCTGTAGTCAGCCTTTCCGGTTGCCTCATCACTGGCTGAACAGTTGACAATGACCGTAGCTCCTGCAAGGGCATGAGAAATGGATGGCGGGCAGGGCACCCATGCATCCTCGCAAATCTCCGCTCCAACTACCAGAGAAGGAATATTTTCACAGGCAAAAAGAATATCTGTGCCCATAGGGAATGACTGTCCCTCCCAGTTTATTGTGACGGGAGTCTCAAACCCCGGCTGAAAGTAGCGCCTCTCATAAAATTCTGAATAATTAGGCAGATTCTTTTTAGGAACCATACCCAGAACTGTTCCATTCCAAACAGCTGCAGCCACATTGTAAAGCTTTCCGCCTCTGAGCCAGGGAAGCCCAACAAAGGCCAGTATATCCAGGCCTTTTGTAGTTTCAACAATATCTTTAAAACACGTTTCAGTTTTCTTCAGCAGGGCATCCTGGGCAAACAGATCGGCACAGGTATAGGCTGTAAGGCTCAGTTCCGGGAAAACAATAATTTTGGCCTTATTCTCTTCCGCTTTCTGTATCAGGCTGCAAATCTGGGCACAATTAAATTCCACATCTGCTACTTTTACATCAGGGGTTGCCGCGGCAACCCGGATAAATCCATGTTTCATGCTTTTAATCTCCTGTTTTTTTACTACTTCTCACAGCCTCCTTAGGAATCCAATCGGCCTTCAGGCTGTATATAATATCCATCACCATGGTGGTAAACCATGTAATGGGATAACACCACATGACAGCTTCATAGCTGGGAAAAAATGGCACCAGCAAATTAATGTAAATCATACGAAGTATACACATATTGCCTATGCCGATTATCATGGTCACCACAGTTCTTCCGCTTCCCCTTATGCTTCCCATAAGTACCTGATGAATGGCTATGGTCCAATAAAACGGAAGTAGAAGGTGAAGGGTTCTGCTTCCATAAGCAATAACATCCGGATCAGGAGAGAAAATGCGGAGAATAGAGTCCGCGTTAAAATACAGCACCACAGCAATGGTCATGGTGTAGATCAAACAGATAACTATTCCCTGAACCAGTCCTGCTTTGACTCTTTTGGCGTTTCTTGCTCCTATATTCTGTCCGGTAAAAGTAGTGGAAGCCATACAGAACGTCTGAAGCGGCAGATTTGCAAATCCGTCTACCTTGCAGTAGGATCCATATCCTGCCATAGCATCCGCTCCATAGGTATTAATATTGGACTGTACAATTACATTAGACAAGGAAATAATCGACTGCTGAATCCCGCTGGGAATTCCGATTCTCAGAATCCTCTTCATCATCCGCTTGTCAATACGGATATCAGAAACCACCAGACGGTAATTCTCCTCTGAGCGAATCAGCGCCCTGGTAACCAAAACGGCGGATACCGCCTGGGCAATAATAGTAGCATACCCAACTCCTGCAGTTCCCATATTAAAAGAAATGACAAACAAAAGGTCCAGAACAATATTAACAACAGAGGATACGCAAAGGTAGTACAAAGGCCGTTTGGAGTCTCCCACCGCTCTTAAAATTCCCGCGCCCATATTGTAGACCAGATTAAATAGAGAACCACAGAAATAAATACGCAGATAAGCTACGGAATTCGGCATAACCTCTTCCGGCGTTCCCATCCACCGAAGAATCAGCGGAGACATCACAACGCCTACAACAATAATGGCAGCCCCTCCTATAAGACTCAGTGCCATGCAGGTATGAACCGCCCAGTGAAGTTTCTGATCATCCTGGGCCCCATAATACTGAGATATAATGACACCGGCGCCCGTTGCAATTCCCATAAACATTCCTATAATCAGGTTTATAAGAGAGTTGCTGGAGCCTACGGCCGCCAGAGCCTCACTTCCAATAAAATTTCCCACAACCACGGAATCCACCGTATTGTAAAGCTGCTGAAACAGATTTCCTACCAGAAGAGGCATGGCAAAGGCAATAAGCTGTTTCCATATTACCCCTTCAGTCATGTTCATTTGATTCTTCTTTTGTGTCACCCCGAAATTACCTCCTTAGTTTCCATAGAAGATAGTATACATCTTTTTCCTCCAATTGGGAAGCAGGATAATTTCCAGTTTACATTTACCGTTTTATCCTGTAAAATATTTTATATCCTACTAAACAGATAAGAATAATTAGGAGGCAGTTATGTCTATGAAAATTTCTACAAAGGGCCGCTATGCCCTGCGTATGATGCTGGAATTCGCTCTCCATCCCGGAGAGTACACAAAAATCAATCAGGTATCAGAGCGTCAGCAGATTTCAGACAAATACCTGGAACAGATCGTTACCATATTAAGCCGCGCAGGATATGTAAAAAGTGTACGGGGCGCTCAGGGAGGCTACCATCTTACCAAGGACCCATCAGAATATACGGTTGGGATGATTCTCACCTTAACAGAAGGGAATCTAGCCCCTGTATCCTGCATGGATGATGCTACCTGTGCAAGATCTGAATATTGTTCCAGCCGTATGGTCTGGAAAAAGCTGGATGACTCCATCCGCCAAGTCTTAGACAGTATCACTCTTGCAGATCTTGTGGAAGAACAGAAACGTCTCAACGAAGAAATGAAAGAAAAAGAACACAGAAATGGAGTTTCCTATGATACATGAATTTTCCAGAACAGAACTGCTCCTGGGAACAGAAACCATGGAGAACCTGTACTCCTCCACAGTAGCCATATTCGGCATCGGCGGTGTGGGCTCCCACTGTACAGAAGCTCTCGCCCGCTGCGGAATAGGCCGGTTGATTCTTATAGATAATGACACCGTATCTCTGACTAACATAAATCGTCAAAGCATCGCCCTCCACAGTACTGTTGGTCAGTACAAAACCCAGGTTATGAAGGCAAAAATTCTTGACATTAATCCAAAAGCTCAGGTTATAACCTTTGAAATCTTTATCCTTCCCCAGAATCTGGATGAACTCTTCTCTTCCATTCCCGGAAAAATTGATTATATCATTGACGCCATTGACACAGTCACCGCAAAGATCGCCTTGGTCCAGTATGCCCTTGATCACTCCATTCCTATTCTCTCATCTATGGGAACAGGGAATAAAATTCACGGGGAAATGTTAGAGATTACAGACCTTTCCAAAACCTCCGTATGCCCCCTCTGCCGAGTTATGAGAAAGGAACTGAAAGCCAGAGGCATCACTCATTTAAAAGTCCTCTACTCCAAAGAAAAACCATTAAAACCGGTGATGGAAAGCAAAGAAACCAGCTGCCGCCGGGCCCTGCCCGGCAGTCTCTCCTTTGTCCCCCCTGTAGCGGGACTTCTGATTGCCGGTGAGGTTGTGCGGAATCTCACAGGGCTTTCTTAAGTCTTGGCAGGCTGATATTTTTTATATATGGGAAAATCAAAAGACAACTGTCCAATCATTTATGACAGTTGTCTTTTTCATCAGCCTGAGCCGTAAAAGCTGCTTAAAGATTTAAAAAAACTTTGACGCGTATCCTTGTATAAACACCACAAGGACAATCAGCGGCAGAATCCATGTAACATAGAATCTGGCCCATTTAGGGAAACGGATTCCCTCTCCCGCATTGGCCTCTTTCAGGAAGTTTTCAAATCCCCAGCCATACCGTCTGGTGCAGAAAGCCAGGTATATGAGGCTTCCTATAGGAAGCAGGTTATTGCTGATCACAAAATCCTCCAGATCCATAATTGTACTTCCTTCGCCAAACGGCATAAACCCGCTTAAAACATTGAATCCAAGTACACAGGGAACAGACAAAATAATAACTGCAGCAGCATTGCAGAAAACTGCCTTTTTTACAGAACATCCTGTCAGATCCGTGGCAAAAGATACAATATTCTGAAATACAGCAATTACAGTGGATATAGCTGCAAACGACATAAAAAGGAAGAACAGAGCTCCCAAAAGTCTTCCTGCAGCCATATTATTAAATACATTGGGCAAAGTGACAAAAATCAGGTTTGGTCCTTGTCCCGGCTCAATATTATAGGCGAAACACGCAGGGAAAATAATAAGCCCCGACATAAAAGCCACACAGGTATCCAGAATCATAACACTGACAGCTTCTCCTGTCAGCCGGCGCTTCTTGTCTATGTAGCTTCCAAAGATTGCCAAAGCTCCTATACCGATGCTTAAAGTAAAAAAGGACTGGCCCATGGCGGCAAAAACAACTTCTCCAAGCCCGGCCTCTTTGATTTTATTAAAATCCGGCTTCAGGTAAAACTCCAGTCCCGGGCCTCCGCCTTCCATAAAAATAGAATTAACAGCCAGGATCACCATAAGAGCAAGAAGGCAAATCATCATAGCCTTTGTGATTTTTTCCACTCCATTCTGAAGCCCTCGAAGGCAGATAGCAAAACAGCCAACCACCACAATCACCATAAAGACAGCCATAATACCAGGATTGCCCAGCATATTATTAAATTCCGCCGCTACTCCGTCGGCATCCAAGCCCTTAAAATCTCCCTTAGCCATCTTCACAAAATAGAGAACCATCCAGCCGGCTACTGTGGTGTAAAACATCATCAGAATATAATTGCCGGCCATCCCCAAATATTTGGCATAATGCCATTTGCTTCCCTTAGGCTCCAGCACATCGAAAGACAGCGCAATGCTTTTCTGGCTGGCACGGCCTACAGCAAACTCCATAACCACAATAGGCAGTCCAAGAATCACCAGAAAAAGGGCATAAATCAACACAAAAGCCGCCCCGCCGTATTGTCCCGTGATGTAAGGAAATCTCCATACATTTCCTAATCCGATGGCACATCCGGCAGATATCAGGATGAACCCCAGACGAGATGAAAACTTTTCTCTTCCCATACTCATTCCTCTCCTATAATAAAAAGATTCCGTACTATTATAGCACAGAATCCTTTTATATTCCAATAGTATTTGGCTGCTACGCTCTTACAGCCGCTGTCTCCGCGTACTTTTTGATATTGGAAGCATTGACAATTTTTCTTATAGTTCCCTTCTCTGCCAGAACAAGAGTGGGCGCCTGCATAACTCCCAGTTTTCTTGCCAGATCTCCGTTTTCCTCCGCATCCACTATCTTATAATCTAAGCCAGCAAGGAACTGTTTCGCCAGACGGCAGTTAGGGCAGGTTTTGGTAGTAAACAAATAAACTCCATCCGCAAGTCCGGATTCCTTTGTCTCCTCCTCACTGGAGAGACTGGATTTCCAGCCCCGTTTTAATACAGAACGGGCAATGTTATAAGTTTTTCTATTTTTATATTCCTGTGTCTTTCCCTCATTCCAATTCTGAACCGGTCTGTAATAGCCGGTAATACGGCTGTAAACCTCTGCAGGACGCCCGCATACAGGACATGTGCTGTGTTCTCCTGCCAAATATCCATGGGCAGCGCAGATAGAATAGGTAGGCGACAGAGTATAATAGGGCAGACGATAATTCTCAGCAATGGTACGAACCAGCTTGGCTGCTGCTTTCCAGTCAGGGAGTTTTTCTCCCAGGAACGCATGGAATACAGTACCGGAAGTATAAAGAGTCTGCAGCTCATCCTGAATATCCAGCGCGTCAAAAATGTCTTCGGTATATCCTACCGGAAGATGGGAGCTGTTGGTATAATATGGAGTATCCCCTTCTCCCCCGGCAGTCTTAATATCCGGATACCGCTTTCGGTCATGCTTTGCCAGGCGATAGGATGTAGACTCTGCAGGAGTAGCCTCCAGGTTGTACAGATCCCCATACATCTCCTGATAATCAGAAAGTCTTTCTCTCATATGATTGAGAACCTCTTTGGTAAATTCCTGAGTCTTAGGACTTGTCATGTCCTCCCCCAGCCAGCAGGCATTTAACCCCACCTCATTCATTCCCACCAGGCCGATAGTGGAAAAATGATTTTCAAATGTTCCCAGATATCTCTTTGTATAGGGATATAAGCCCTGATTCAGCAGCTTAGTGATAACCTCACGCTTTGTCTTTAAAGATCTGGCTGAAAGATCCATCATATGATCCAGACGATTGTAAAACTCCTCTTTATTTTTGGACAGATAGGCAATTCTCGGCATATTAATGGTTACCACTCCCACAGAACCTGTGCTTTCTCCTGAGCCAAAGAATCCGCCTGTCTTTCTTCTCAGCTCCCTTAAATCCAGTCTCAGACGGCAGCACATGCTTCTCACATCACTGGGTTCCATGTCACTGTTAATGTAGTTGGAAAAATAGGGAGTGCCGTATTTAGAAGTCATCTCAAAGAGAAGACGATTATTCTCTGTATCAGACCAGTCAAAATCCTTAGTGATGGAATAAGTAGGAATTGGATACTGGAAGCCTCTTCCGTTGGCATCCCCCTCTATCATAGTTTCAATAAACGCTTTATTGACCATATCCATCTCTGCCTTGCAGTCTTTGTATTTAAAATCCATATTTTTCCCGCCTACAATAGCAGGAAGCTCTGCCAAATCAGAAGGAACCGTCCAGTCCAGGGTAATATTGGAGAAAGGCGCCTGAGTTCCCCATCTGCTGGGCGTGTTGACACCGTAAACAAACGACTCAATACACTTCTTCACTTCCGGATAAGTGAGATGATCTGCTTTGACAAAAGGCGCCAGATAAGTGTCAAAAGAGGAAAAAGCCTGGGCTCCTGCCCATTCATTCTGCATAATCCCCAGAAAATTTACCATCTGATTGCACAAAACAGACAAATGTTTGGCTGGAGAAGAAGTAATCTTACCTGGAATTCCTCCAAGTCCCTCTAAAAGCAGCTGCTTGAGCGACCAGCCCGCGCAGTAGCCTGTGAGCATTGACAAATCGTGAATATGTATGTCCGCATTCCGGTGAGCGTCAGCGATCTCCTGGTCATAGATCTCAGAGAGCCAGTAATTGGCCGTAACCGCTCCTGAATTGCTGAGTATCAGTCCTCCTACAGAATAGGTTACGGTAGAGTTTTCCTTCACTCTCCAGTCCTCCACTTTCACATAACTGTTAACCACATCCCGATAATCCAGAATGGTATTCTTCATATTCCGGATCTTTTCCCGCTGTTTTCTGTATAAAATGTAAGCCTTTGCCACCTGCGTATAGCCGGACTGTTCCAAAACATGCTCCACACTGTCCTGAATCTGCTCTACTCCGATCTTCCCGTCTTCCATCTTGTCCTGGAAATCTGCAGTAACGCGCAGAGACAAAAGTTCCAGTATCTCGTTGTTATACTCCCTTCCTGTCGCTTTAAAGGCTTTTTTCATGGCTTCAGTAATCTTATTCAAACGGAAGTCAGCAATTTCTCCATCTCTTTTTACTACCTGAATCATCCCATATTGACCCCTTTCCTCTGAACACCGGATTTTCAAGAATACCGGATAGAAACTATTATAACAGACGCAAATACAAAACACAAGATATGGAGCTATATTAAATAGCACAAACCATATCTTGTGTTTATTATCTTTCCTTATATACTTGTATCATCTTATTCTTCCATAAGCCCTGCAAACAGTTCCGCAGGCACATAAGCCTGAACCTGGATTCCGTCTTCGTTATACTCCTCATTTAACAGCTGGCCGTACTGTCTGATCAGCTGGATTTTTCCAGCTTTTGCATAAGGGAATGTCTTCTCCAGATATATTTTGCGACTTCTGAAAATACTCTCTAAAAGGGCCAGCAGCTCATCCAGTCCCTCTCCTGTTTTTGCAGATATACGTACCTGATAATCTGAAGAAAAATCCCGGAAAGCAGAAGGCTCCTCAAGTCTGTCAATTTTATTAAAGACGGTAATAATTTCTTTGTTCTCAATCTCCAGCTGTCTTAAGGTCTCATAAACTACATGCATCTGCATATCCATATGAGGATTGGAACAGTCTACCACATGAAGAATCACATCGCTGTACTTGGCTTCTTCCAATGTGCTTTTAAATGCCTCAATAAGATGATGAGGAAGTTTATGAATAAAACCTACTGTATCTGTCAGAAGAATTTTCTCTCCTGACGGAAGTTCCAAAGCTCTGGTAGTTGGATCCAAAGTGGCAAACAGCTTATCCTCCGCCAGGATTCCTGCCTGAGTCAGCCGATTCAACAAAGTTGACTTGCCGGCGTTGGTATATCCCACAATAGCCGCTACCGGCGTGTGAGTCCGGCTTCTCTGCTGTCTGGACAGCTCTCTGTGCCGCTTTACATCCTCAAGTTCGCTTTTCAGCTGTCCAATTCTTTCATGAATCAGCCTTCGGTCTACCTCCAGCTTTTTCTCGCCCGGCCCCCTGGTTCCAATTCCTCCTCCCAAACGGGACAGCGACTTTCTAAGGCCCACCAAACGTGCTGCCCTGTATTTCAGCTGGGCCAGCTCAACCTGAATCTTGCCTTCTCTGGTTCTTGCCCTGGAAGCAAATATATCAAGAATTACCATCGTCCGGTCCATCACCTTTGTAGAGAGAAGCTCCTCCAGATTTCTTAACTGGGCAGGCGACAGCTCATCATCGCATACAATGCCTGTGGCTTCCAGTTCCCACAGCCGCTCCTTTACCTCGTCAACCTTTCCTTTCCCCAAATAGGTTCCCGGATGGATCTGTTCCCGGTTCTGAATGATTTTATCTACACAGACAGCCCCGGCTGTATTCACCAGTTCCTCCAGCTCATCTAAGGACGCAGCCGCCTCCCCGCCGTCCCCATTGACCGCTATCAGAATCACTCGTTCTTCTGTTTCCTTTATTTCAATTAACCCTGCCATATTTCACCTGCCTCTATCTGGTTTTCAAAAACTCAATCTCCCTGAGAGCCTCCTGGTCTTCCCCACCGGCTTCTACATACTGGTTCATCAGTTCCAAAGCCTTTGCAAAGTCTCCCTGATACTCACAGGCCACTGCTTTATTAAACAAAAGTTCCGGCACAGAGGCTGCATCCTCTGACCACAGTCCTTTGTCAAAATAGCTTTGGGCGTCGGCATAATCTTCCTCTTTCAGCCGGCAGATTCCCATGTGGTTGTACAAATCAGCGCTTTTTTTACCCCGACTCTCCGCCTGAAGGTAAAGTTCCATAGCCTCCCCGGTATTGCCCTGGTTCTCCAAAGCTTCCCCGGCTGCCAGCAAAGCCTGAAAAGCTGCCGGCGTCTCTCCTTTTGGATCTATCTCTTCCAGACGGCGGTAATCCTCAACCGTTCCTTCCCAGTCACCTGCCTCGCATCTGGCAATGCATCTCATAGCAAAATATTCCGGCCTTTCCTTATCCCTCTCAATCAGGATTCCGTAAGTATCCGATGCTGCCTTGTAATCCCCCAAAAGATATTCTGCCTCAGCCCGGTATTTTAATACATCCATCTCCAGCCGTCCCAGGGAGTCTTCACTGGCCTCTATCACCTGGTCGAAAGCAGCTACTGCTCTTTCCAGATCCCCTGCTTCCATGGCTTCAATCCCGGTCTGCCTTAATTCCCTTCTCTCTTTTCCTGAACATCCACAGACTAAAGCCGCTGTTATAAGAAATAAGCCAAGGATTTTAATTTTTTTCATCTGAAACTCCTTTACTGCTTTCCAGTACTTCCATGGCCTCCCCTGTCCTCATTGCCAAGATTTTCAGTCTCCTCAAAGGCAATCACCGGCTGATGGGCCATAATCCGGAACTGACAAATTCTGTCATTGACATGAATCACTGTATCTCTTAAAGCATAAGCAGGGAAAAACCACTGGTCGTTGTCTCCGCAGTAGGTTTCATCAATAATTCCCATGCTGTTTGTCTGAATAATTCCAAAATTTTTAAATGTACTGCTTCTGGGAACCACATGAGCCTCATAACCCTTCGGCAGCTCCATAGCTACTCCCAAAGGAATCAGACGAAATTCTCCCGCCTTCATCTCAATCTCACTGGCAGAGCGAAGATCGATCCAGTCTGATTTCCCGTCAATATAGCAAAGTTTATCGATCTCGTCTGTAAAATACTTAATTCTGATTTTCTCTGTCACTTTCTGTATCCTCCTGATTCAACAGCCCGCTGCTGCCTTTTAATTCTTCTTCTACTTCCATTCTTATCTCCTCCACCTGAACCGGATCCGGAACCGGAAGATTCTGTGTGGAACCAATGCCGAACCGCCGCAGAAATTCCTCTGTCGTGGCAAAAAGCGCCGGACGGCCGGGAGCATCCAGACGGCCTACCTCATAGACAAGATTGTATTCCACCAGCTTATTTACTGCATGATCTGATTTTACCCCGCGGATTTTCTCAATTTCCAGTTTTGTAACCGGCTGTTTATAGGCAATAATAGACAGGGTCTCCAACACAACGTCTGAAAGAATCTGTTTTTTGGGAGCTGCCGCCACTTGAATCAGATTCTCATAATACTCAGCCCTGGTACACATCTGAAAGGAATCCTCCAGCTCCAGAATCTTCATTCCTCTCTTTTCTTTCTCATACCTTGCCTGAAGACGAAGAGCAGCTTCCCTGGCCGTCTCCTGTGACTGCCCGATAGCTGCCGCCAGCTGTCTGACTTCCACAGAATTGCCCATGGTAAAAAGCACAGCCTCTATAATGACCTCCCACTGCTTTTCTTCTCTGTTTCCTTTCATAATGCTCCACCTTCCTCCAGGCTGTCAATCATAATATCATCAAAAAGATGTTCCTGAGTCAAATAAAGCTTTCCCATCTTCATCAGCTCCAGAACCGCCAGAAAGGTTACCACAATCTCTAATTTGTCTCTCTGGCTGATAAGCAGGGAGCGGAAAGAAAATTTTCGGTGGAGACGGGCATATGCCAACACGCTTTCCACCTTCTCCTCCAGGCTTATGGGCTCTCTGGCAATGGTTTTAAATCTGCTTCTCACCGGATCAATCCGATCCTCGTTTCTTTTCATCACCGACCTGAAAATTTCCTGCAGTTTTGCCAGAGTCAGACCATCCAGCATCTCATCCAGATCAACTGGAGGAACATACTGTGCCACCTCTTTTGGAACCGTAGGTTCCTTATAAAGAATCCTGTCTGCCCCCACCTCCATATCTCTCAGTTCTGAGGATACGTATTTAAAGTATTTATATTCCAGCAGTCTGGCTACCAGCTCTGCTCTGGGATCTTCCTCCTCTTCTTCTGCCTTCTCCTCTCTTGGCAGCAGCATCCTGGATTTAATATCTATGAGGGTAGCGGCCATAACCAAAAATTCGCTGACCAGATTCAAATCCTCCTGTTCCATATTCCTTACATATTCCAGATACTGCTCTGTAATGGTCACAATAGGAATATCATAAATGCTGACCTTGTTTTTCTCTATCAGATGAAGAAGAAGATCCAGAGGTCCTTCAAAGTTCTCTAACTTGTATGATATACTCATCCATTCCTCCAAACGCAGCAAAAGCCCTGGAGTGCGGTTCCCTCTCCCTGACTTTTGTGCTGCAATCGTTTTTTAGTATATCAAATCCGTTTCTGTCTGTAAATATTACCGGCAGAAATACTATTTGCTCCTCTTTAATCGCACTGCCACCAGCTGAGGCTTATTATTCAGACGGATGTTAATCGAATGAGTTCCCAAGCCTCTGCTGACCAGCAGACAGCTGTCTTCCTCCCAAAAAGTGCCTGCGCACCATGGGAGGAAGAATTGAAACTGGGGTGTCATTACGCCTCCCAGCAAAGGAAGACGGATGGTGCCTCCATGAAAATGGCCGGACAAAGTCAAATCCGCTCCCCATTGTCTGCAGGCCGGGAAAGAAAGAGGAGAATGGCAGAGCATAATATGATACCGCTTATCTTCACAAACTCCAAGTTTTTCCTGGATTTCCTCTTTTGTCATCTGATCCGATCCAAACTTTTCATAACAGCTTTCCTTCAGATCAATACCGGAAACAGACAGATCCTGCCTTACATTCTCTGTTCTGTCCTCCAGAACCACCACGCCCATAGCCCTTATTTTCTTTACATATTCCTCATACTGCGTTCCATATATTTCTTTCTGCCGTTTGATCCGATTTTCATGGTTTCCGTT
Organism: Candidatus Hungatella pullicola; assembly: GCA_019114305.1. GTDB lineage: Bacteria > Bacillota > Clostridia > Lachnospirales > Lachnospiraceae > Hungatella_B > Hungatella_B pullicola. The sequence continues at coordinate 42,458 of DXFU01000003.1, forward strand.
GCCGTAATAAACCGGATACTTTCTGGTAAGATTTTTAAGAAGACTCAGAGGCACTTTGGTATCAAAGCTTCCCTTTGCCACCATCATGTCGCCGCCAATCAGCACCAGATCAGGATTAATCCGGTCAATTTCCTCAATCAGTCTTCTGTTGTCCTTTCCAAACTGATGGCTGTGAAGATCTGACAAAAATACAAGGGTACAGTCTTTTAAAAGCTTTTTTGACACAATGTCTGTGTACTCCACACTTAACTGTTCTCTCTCATACTGAGAACGGGCCAAAAGCACCGCCCCAGACGCTATTAGGGTTATCCGGGCAGCTGTCCACATCTCACCATTCCTCATCTTTCACCATTCTTTCTAAAATTCACATATACTTACCCACTATTTTTTGTAACTGTTTATTATATCAGATATTTCATCAATTGGATTTACCCTTTGCCGCCACTTACTTTACCCTTTCACGTCACCATTGTCCAATTATGGATAATGGTTATTTCTGGATATTCAAGGTTTAATTATTGTAAAAGGAGGTGAGAAATTGATCACTTACGATAAGCTTTGGAAGACTCTAAAACAGAAACAAATCAGCCAGTACCGGTTAATCAAATACCATCACATCAGCGCTGGTCAGCTGAGCAGGCTGAAGAAGAACTCCTTTGTCTCCACTCACACCATCAATATGCTCTGTTCCATCCTTGAATGTGGAGTGGATGATATCATGGAATTTAAACCTGATGTGCCGGAAAATCTTTCAAAGAACTAATCATCTGATCCGGGACAGCCATATTCCTCCCCAAATAATTCATATGGCTGCCCCGAAAGGAAGGTTTTCTAGGCTCTGATCCACGCGCCGTCTGAACCTACCTGATAGCCGTCAGGTGTCATCCCATTAGTAAGCATAACACCATCAGACCCTACATAATACCAGTTCTCTCCATTATCCACCCAGCAGTTAACCGCCAAATCTCCTGTAGAGTGGAAATAATACCAGTTGCCATTTATCTGTTTCCAACCTGAAAGCATTACTCCCTCGCTGTCAAACCAGTATATTTTGCTGTCAATATTCATCCATTGGTTGACTGCTTTTGAACCACTGGCTTTCAGAAAGTACCAGTTTCCATTTTCCTGCTGCCATCTGGCTCCGCTTTCATTTTGTCCAAGGGCAAATCCATAATCCAAAAGCGCCTTGGTATCAGCATAATGGCTGGAACTGCTTTTCATAATTACAGCAATCAGTCTCTTTCCATTCTTTTCCGCACAGGTAACCAATGTGTTGCCGGCCAGAGAGGTGTAGCCTGTTTTCCCCCCTATCACCCCTTCATAATATCTAGAATCAGCTGGGTTAATCATTTTGTGTCCCATGGTAACGGTTCTGGCTGCCGCATTTTTCGTGGCCGGAATCTGATAAGTAAGGGTTGATGCCACCTGTCGGACAATCTCATTATCAAATGCCGCTTTGGCAATAAAAGCCATATCTCTGGCTGTGGTGTAGTGATTGGAATTGTTCAGGCCATTTGGATTGACAAAATTAGTTCCTGTACATCCCAGCTCTCTGGCCCTTTGATTCATAAGGGAAGCAAATGCTTCCACACTTCCTGATACATGTTCCGCCAAACCGTTGGCCACTTCATTGGCCGACTTTAACAGAAGTCCATAAAGGCAGTCTTTGACAGACAGCTGATCTCCTTCTACCAGCCCTAATGTCACGGCTCCTGATTCCAGATTCGTGGTTGCTGTTTTTGAAAAGGTCACCGTCTCATCTAAACTGCAGCGCTCTGCCACTAGGAGCGCTGTCATCAGCTTGGTAATACTTGCAGGATAAAAACGGGTATCTCCATTCTTCTCAAACAGAATTTTGCCGGAAGAAGCATCTAAAAGCACAGCTCCCTGCGACAGGATCTCTGGCTGCTGAACGGTAACTGCCGTCTCACAATTTTCCTTAGGCGCCCCCTGATTTACGCCAGGGCCACCCTCTTCTCCGGGACCCGCAACAGACGTCTCATCTGGAGAAACAGCCTGGCCCGGTCCCTGTGTCTGGGAAGGGAATGGGGTAATGACCGGTATACTGCCGTAAGCAGGGCCGGCTGCTGTTAAACTGACTGCCAGAGCCATCCCCAAAAGCCTGTGCCATCTTATCTTCTTCATATAAACATTCTCCCTTTTATTTTATCTCTTTGCCTATAATTGTTTTGAAAATTTAAATTCTGAATAACAGTATACCATATTTTGTATCTCAATCCGATTACGATTTTCTTACAAAGCCCGCAGGATCCTGTTTCGCCAAATTCCATCCCCTTCGAAGTCCGGGAAAGCAGATAAAAATACCGCTGATCCCTCCTTGCAAATGAGGACAGCGGTATTCAAACAGCTTAAATTAAGCTTTCCCTATACTCTCTTTCCATTTCCTCCAATCGATCCAAAGCCTGATTGAGAATGTATACATGATCAAAGGCCAAAGCCTCATCTTCTGGCGCATCAATGGCAGGAAGAAGATCCGCCTGAACATCACGGTGCCACATCAGCCCTTTCTGTTCATACGTTTCTGTTATACGATAACCAATAAAAATACTCCGCTCATCGTTTTCAATTGTCAGAGCGTAGGTAGCCCCATTTTCAGAATCAGAAAGTTTTTTCTTTTTTACCTGAAACCATACTGCTTCCTCCGCATCATCCCCCGCCTGAGGCTTAAGCTGGTCTTTCGGAACCACAGACATATAAGATACAGAGATGACCCTTGTTCTTGGATCCCTTTTCACATCTCCCCAAGCGAAAAGCTGTTCCAGACACAAATCCTCCAGCCCTGTTTCCTCTTTCAGTTCTCTTGCCGCGGCCTCTTCCAGTGACTCGTTCATTTCAACAAATCCCCCTGGAATTGCCCATTTCCCTATACATGGATGATTCTTTCTGCGTATCAAGAGAAGATCAACCCCCTCATCCTTTGAATCTACAGCAAAAATCAGCATATCCACCGTGACGGAAGGATGTTCATAATCTCCCGGCCGGTACTGTTCCAAAAATTCTTTTTCTGTCAAACCGTCCGCATTTTTCAGCTCCATAAGATCTTCCTCCTTTGTCTCCTAAAAAATAATGGAATTAAGAGCACCTAAAACGCCCACGCTTGCAAGTCCCATAATGATTCCGGCCAGCAAAACGCCTCCCATAACAGCAATAACGCTGGACTTAAAATCAAAATCTAAAAGGCTGGCCGCCAAAGTACCCGTCCACGCTCCGGTTCCCGGAAGAGGAATTCCTACAAAAAGCAACAGAGCAACAAACAATCCCCTTCCCGCCTTAGCCTCCAGCTTCTCTCCGCCTTTTTTTCCTTTATTCAGACACCACGTGAAAAACTTTCCGATTACGGCCTTGTCCGCTCCCCATTCCAAAACCCTTCTGGCAAACAAATAAATAATAGGTACAGGCAGCATATTCCCTATTATAGCTACAATATAAGACTGAAAGAGAGGAAGGCCAGCAACCTGCGAATAAGGAATTGCCCCTCTCAGCTCAATCAAAGGAACCATGGAAATAAAAAATTCAAAAATGTAATTTTTAATCATTTTTCTTCCTTTCAGTAATATACTTGGCCTTAACTTATGTGAAAAAACCGTTTCTATATACTATACACAAAGATTGGCCTCCTTACAACTGTTTTGTGAAAAGATTCTGTTTCACTGGCAAAAAAGGCATCTTTTTTCTGCCCTCATCATAAAACTTAAAACTAAAGAAACAAAATATTAACATTTTTAAAATTCACTTGTACTAACAATTTTAGTGTGATATAATCCACAAAAGCTGATAACTTTTTGTTCGTTTTTTCATTCAGTTATACTCCCAAAACAAGAGAGTATCCCAAAGGAAGGGCCATAATAATGAAGGATTTTTTTAAAAAATACAGTCATAGCTGGATAATGGCATATATTTTCATTTATCTGTGCTGGTTCTTCTACCTGGAGAAGACAGTTACAAGCGATTATCACATTATGCACCTTACGATTGATGATTATATTCCTTTCTGCGAGTATTTTATTATCCCGTACCTGCTTTGGTTTGTCTATGTGGCAGCAACGGTTCTGTACTTTTTCTTTACAGACAGAAAGGATTATTATAAACTGTGCACTATGCTGTTTACAGGCATGACGATCAGCCTTTTGGTCTGCACTGTCTTTCCCAACGGAACAGACTTCAGGCCTGTCATAGATCCTGACAAAAACATCTGTTCTGCTTTGGTCAGCTGGCTGTACATGACTGATACCAACACTAACGTGTTCCCCAGTATCCACGTATATAATTCCATCTGTGTTCACATAGCGATTTCAAAAAGCCGTATTTTAAAATCCAACCGGATCATACAGATCAGTTCCTTCCTGCTGATGCTGTCCATCTGTCTGGCTACTGTATTTTTGAAACAGCATTCCGTATTTGATGGGGTGGGAGCTTTTATTATGGCAGGGATTATGTACCAATTCGTATACGCAGAACAAGAAGTTCCAAACAGAAAAAAGGTTACTCAAAAAGCTCTGGGATAACAAAAAGGATGCCGATTGCCGCGGCATCCTTTTTTTAGTTAAATCCAAAAAATTTCTGGGTAATTTTATATCCTGCAATGGAGCATTTACGCCCCCCTTTTCCAGGAAGGTTGGTTCCCTGTCCTAAAAATCCCCATCTCAGTCTCAAATACAGTGTCATATTGCTTTTACGCAGGTACTGCCACAGTTCTTTTTTCTTTTTCATATTCTCCGGATCTTCCGATTTAATAGCCAAAATAGAGGATATTGTCATCATAATTTCCAGATATCTGACCATATACCGACGAAGCTTATGGTTCTTTAGTTTTGTCACATCATAATAATCCAGCATCAGCTTGGTCACTCGAATCTGCTGATCCAGCCGCCCAATCATAACCTTCTCGTTAACAGACTGATCTTCTCTTCCAATAAAATACCTATAAAAATTTACATTCAGGTAGTACATGGTTTTTACATGAGGCAGCGGCTGATATACAAAAATATTATCCACATAGAACGTATGCTTGGGAAGTTCCAGACCGCAGTCTTTTAAAAGCTGAGTCCTGTAAATAACAGAATGCATTAAAATGTACTGACCTAACATAAAGGACTTGGTGTCATCCCAGGTAAATACCTGATCCTGAGGAAGAGCCATACGATAATTCATAACCCTCTTTTTTCTGGCTCCCTGCTTTTCATAAACAAAATTGCTGATCATCATATCCAGCTGCTGTTCCTCACCGGAAAATTTTTTCAAAACGTCAAGGATTTTGCGGTATGCCCCTCGGTCTACCCAGTCATCACTGTCCACCACTTTAAAATAAAGACCGGACGCATTCTTAAGCCCTGTATTTACAGCCTCCCCATGACCTCCGTTTTCCTGATGAATCGCCCTGCAGATTCCCGGATATTTTTTTTCATACTCATCTGCAATCTCTCCAGTACGATCCTTAACTGAACCATCATCCACAATCAAAATCTCCACATCTTCTCCCCCGGGAAGAAGAGAGTCAATACACCGTCTCATATAAGACTCAGAATTGTAACAGGGGATCGCAATTGATAACAGCTTCACTGATTTTCCTCCTTTAGGTTTATTGCCCCTTAAGGGACATTATTTTTCTAAAACACAGGACACCTCCTGCCGCGGAAACTACCATCACCGCAGCCGCCACTGTCCTTTGATTCTGAACATAGAGATAAAGGCCCGTTGCCGTCAATATAATTGAACACAAATTGGCTGATATATGAAACAGCACAGAAGCCCAGATACTTTTACTTGTCTGACAAAGCCATGCCATAGTAAGCCCCAGGCAAAAAGCATACACCCCCTGAACCAGATTTCCGTGATACAGCCCAAATAAAAGAGAGGATAAAACAGCTGCCGGCCAGAAACCCAATTGGTCCTTTGCCGGAATATATCCCAAAGCTCTGAACATCATCTCTTCATTAAACGGAATGAGAAAAACAATTCCCCCTATCTGCCAGATTACCGGCGAAGAATACAGCTCCTGAGACACCTGGCTGTAAGTAGGCGAAAAAGCATAAAGATTTAAAATCTGAATCAGACAGTTAAGAGACACTGCCAAAAGACTGCCCAAAAGGGCAATCCACCCAGCCCCTTTCACCCAAATCCTTCTGACTGAATTTTTCCTTCCTTTCTGCTCTTCTTCCTTCCCGTGAACCCATAAAAAGACTGCTCCGCATATAGCCGAAGCCAGGGTGCAGATTCCTACAGAATCCAAAGGAATCAGCAAAGACAGGAATACAATCAGAACGGAATACAGGAACACAGGCAGTATAAGATGAATCACAAGCATGCTGTAAGGTCCTTTCCTATATAGTGTGATGCAAAAACATTCTTCTCAAACATTATACCACCTTCCGCCCATACATCCATCCTGTTTTTTTATTATTTCCTCTTCTATTCTCATTATGGTCTGACATCATGGGAAAAGCTGTTGCTTTTTTCCCTTCCTGATAATATAATATCCTTATCTATTTTGATACAATCACATGGAACGAGAGGTAACTGATATGGCAAAAAAACGTATTGTAATTGCATTAGGACATCGAGCTTTGGGAACAAACCTTCCGGAACAGAAGGCTGCAGCTGTGAAAACAGCAACTGTCATTGCCGATTTCATTCAGTCCGGATGGCAGGTAGCCGTTACTCACAGCAACGCTCCTCAGGTGGGAATGATTCATACTGCCATGAACGATTTTGGGAAACAGCACGATGGCTATACCTCGGCTCCCATGTCTGTGTGTTCTGCCATGAGCCAGGGTTATATTGGCTATGATTTGCAGAACGCTATCCGTGCGGAACTGATGAAGCGGGGCATTTATAAATCTGTAGCAACTATTCTCACTCAGATGATGGTAGATCCCTATGACGAAGCTTTTTACACTCCTATGAAGCCTGTGGGCCGTTTTCTCACAGCAGAGGAAGCCAAAGAGGAGGAGGAGAAAGGCAATTATGTAGAAGAAGTACCAGGCAAAGGCTTCCGCAGAGTAGTAGCGTCTCCAAAACCAGTATCTATTGTAGAGATTGATATTATCAAGGCTGTTATGGATTCCGATCAGATCGTCATTGCCTGCGGCGGCGGCGGTATTCCCGTTATGGAACAGGGCTATAATCTCAAAGGTGCCAGCGCAGTTATTGAAAAGGATCGGGCAGCCGGACTTTTAGCCAAAGAGATTGATGCGGATGTTCTTATGATCCTCACCAGCGTTGATAACGTAACTGCCAACTATAATACAGCAGATGAAAAACCGCTGGCCCATCTGACTTTGAAAGAAGCTCAGGATCTTATTAATCAGGGACAGTTTGATTCTGCTTCCATGCTTCCCAAAATCGAAGCTTCCGTAGATTTCGTGGAACACGGCAACGGACGGAAGGCTATTATCACTTCCCTTTCCAAAGCCAAATCCAGCTTAAACGGAAAAGCTGGTACAACCATTGAATAGTCCGTCTCCTAAGGAATGCGTACCGGGAAGGCCTGAAGTTCAGGCCTTCCCGGTACATTTTTTTACTTATCCGCAGTTCTTCCTATTTTTTCTGAATCAGACAGCACGTGTGGCTTCCTTCAGCCATACGGCTTCTTCCCCTTCCAGGTAAGGGCTGATTTTTTCATAAACCTGTTTGTGGTAATCATTTAATAATTCCACATCCCTGTCCGTCATCAGACTCTTGTCAAGAGCGTCCAAATCGATAGGAACAAAAGTAAGAAATTCAAACTCCATAAACTGACCATACTGATTCTTTTCAGCCTTTTTGCAGAGAATCAGATTTTCTGTTCTTACCCCATGGCTTCCTTCAATGTAAAGACCTGGTTCATCAGAAGTAATCATACCCTCTTCCAAAACACAGTTGTCCTGTCTTTCCGGAACCATGCGCCACCGGATGCCATTGGGACGTTCATGAACATTAAGCAGATAGCCTACGCCGTGACCTGTTCCGTGATCAAAATTCAGGCCTCTGCTCCAGAATGGTTCTCTTGCCACATAGTCCAAAGTCAGTCCTCTGCTGCCATAAAGAAATTTTACAGCAGCCAGACGGAGCATACTGATAACAGAAAGGGTAAAGTGCTCCCGTTCCTCCTGTGTCACAGGCCCCATAGCAATGGTTCTTGTCACATCAGTGGTTCCTTCATAATACTGTCCGCCGGAATCTACAAGATACAGGCCCTTTGGCATAATTACAGTATCGTTTTCTTCTGTAGCGGAATAATGACACATAGCGGCATTAGAACCGTAAGCGGAAATAGTGGGGAAACTGAGACCTAAATTCCCTGGCTGCAGGAAGCGCAGATGATCCAGATACTTCTGAGCACTGACTTCCGTAATCTGGATTTTTCCGATATTATGTTTCAGCCAGTAGATAAATTTAGTCATCGCAACTCCGTCTTTTATGTGGGCCTTTTTCATGTTTTCAATTTCCACAGGATTTTTTACAGATTTGGCGAAAGCGGTAGGATTCATGCGGTCAATAATCTGGTTGGAGCTGTCCAGATTCCTAAGAATAGAGTAATTAACTCTGGAACTTTCTAACAGTACCTTCTCCCCTTTCAGCCGGCTTACTTCATAGTAAACCTTATCGTACGGACAGACAGTAACTCCTGTTTCTTTCAAATATTCTTTGACTTGCTGATCCAATACCTCCTCATTGATGAACAGATAAAATTTGTCCAGCGTAATCAATGCATAGGAAAGAACAACCGGATTACAAGCCACATCATTGCCTCTGATATTCAGAAGCCATACAATGTCATCCAACGTTGTCAGAATATGAACCGTAGCCCGTTCCTTCCTCATAACCTCACGAAGATCCTCAATTTTTTCTGCCGCTGAACGTCCTGCATATTCCTCTTTCAGAATCCACACCTTCTCCGCTGACAGGGATGGACGCTCCTCCCATACCTGCCCTATCAGGTCTTCTTCCCAGGATACCGAAATATTCTTATCTTGGAGAAATTCTTCCAGAGATCTTCCCATCTGATAATTTACAACTCTTCCATCAAATCCAAGAGTTCCATTTTCAGGCAGAGACTTTTTCAGATATTCCTCAACTGTAGGAACACCTTCCTGCCCCATTTTCTGCAGATTTACTCCAGTTCCCTCCAGTTCTTTCGCCGCCTGAACAAAGTAGCGCCCGTCTGTCCAAAGACAGGCTTCCTCTTTTGTGATAACAGCAGTGCCTGCTGATCCGGTAAAACCAGTAATAAATTTTCGGCACTTAAAATACTCTCCTACATACTCTGATTCATGAAAATCAGCTGTGGGAACCAAATAGGCATCTATGCCTTCTTGTTCCATCAGCTGTCTTAAACGGTTGATTCTCTCCTGAATCATTGCTCATCTCTCCTTCTTCCAGCCTTTTGCCGGATGATGTAAAATTTATTAAGTAAAGGCAAGTTTCCTTTGCTTACTATGAATGGTTCGCCGTCTGTCAGGCGGCATTGGTCCATTGCTCTCAGTACACCAGTCATACTTTTCCAGCCTGGCAGCGGAAGCCACTATAAATACGGTCAGACCAGTCCAAGATAAATGCATGCATTTCGTATGCCATCCTTGTCAACAGCATCCGTAACATAATCAGCAGCCGCTTTTAATTCCTCCATAGCATTTCCCATAGCCACTCCTGTCCCTGCTGCCCGGATTATATCATAATCATTCATACTGTCCCCAAAAGCAACTGTTTTTTCTATGGGAACGTTGTAATAACCGCACAGCTTTTTCAAACCCATGGCCTTGGAAACATCGGCTTCCACCACATCGGCTCCTCTCTTTTCTGCAAACAGATGCACTTTCACCTGAGGAAACTGGCTGGCAAGGGCATTAGCCCCTTCCTCGTTTCCAATAAAAGCAAGGGTTCGTATTTTTTCCGGTGGAAGAGTATAAAAATCTTTAAAATTACGGTAACAGCTTCCCCATAGTTCCTGGTCATGGCGCATTACCGTCTCCGGGTGAATGTAGTAATCCTCACCGCCGCTGGTCAATCCAATGCTGTAGGGTGTAGTTTCAATCCATGCAGCAATCTCCTCAGCCAGCTTTCTGTCAAAAAAATGCTCATAAATCATCTGGCTTCCCACAGTTATTTTTGTACCGTTAAGATGAATAATGGCATCCGGTCGGATCTGATCCCGGATCTCCTGGCTGAATTTAGAATCCATATCCCTGCCTGTTGCCAGAACAATCCAGTTATTTGGGCGGAGCTTTTCAATGGTTTCCATAGCGCTTTCCGGAATGGACCAATCTTTATGATTCAATAACGTCATATCTACATCAAAACAGATAATGGACTTCATTCTTCTTCACCTCATCTTTCCTCTGACCCTACCATCATATATGAAACCGGAGAAATTTTCAACAGAATCCCTTCATTCTGAAAAAAACAGCGGATAAATGAATATGTTTTTCAAAAAGTACAAAAAAATATAACTTTTTTTTAAAATCCACTTTTCAAATGGCATAACTTCTGTTATAATACCATAGTGTCAGTGATACGGAGTATGGCGTAGCTTGGTAGCGCGCTCGGCTGGGGGCCGAGAGGTCGCAGGTTCAAATCCTGTTACTCCGATTGTTGAAAAGCTCAAAGTCTTATTAATTGGATTTTGAGCTTTTTTGTTGCGTAAAGCGGCCAGTCAGCCCTTCCTCCTCCTTTTTGTTGACTTTCTCTTCACAGAGTATTCATATTTCCATCATACTTTCTCCATATTTTTCAATTATAATATAAAATGTAATAAAAATTACACAATATACTTTTCTCATACTAAGCCGATGGAACTCCCCCTTCCACCGGCTTCCTCCCTTTTAAAGGAGCATCCGAAACAATACGGCCAGACGTGAAATTTGCCTATTCTTCACGCCTGGCCATTCCATGCTGTTCTTATGGTCTATGTTTTTCGTACTCCAACTCGTTCATGGCCAGCTTTAAAGCTCCCATGATTCCCTGGTTGTCATTAAGGCTGGGCAGAACAATGTAAGTGTTCATATCTTCCAGCTCCTTTGTTTTTATATATCCATTAAGCTGAGCCGTTACTTCCTGACGAACCAGTGGCATCATGTGCTCCTGATGCATAACGCCTCCCCCCAAAATAATCCTCTGGGGAGAAAGAATCATAATATAATCCACGATCGCCTGTCCAATGTAGTATGCCTCCAGCTCCCACACTTCTTTCCGGTCAGCCAGCTCAACGCCTTTTTTCCCCCATCTGGCCTCAATAGCCGGCCCGGCAGCAAGGCCTTCCAGACAAGTCCTGTGATACGGACATTTTCCTTCATAAGGATCGGAAGGATGTTTTCTCAAAAGGACATGGCCTCCTTCCGGATGAAGCATTCCATGAAGAAGCTTACCATTGGAAATAATTCCTGCGCCAACTCCTGTTCCTATAGTAAAATACACGCTGTTTTCCAATCCCCTGGTAATTCCCCATGTAGCCTCTCCCAGGGCCGAACCATTTACGTCTGTATCAAAACCCACTGGTACATTCAAAGCCTGCCGGAAAGCGCCCACAATATTATAATTGGCCCATGCCAGCTTGGGTGTGGTTGTAATATATCCGTAAGTCTCTGAATTTCTGTTAAGATCAATGGGACCAAAACATCCAATTCCCAGCGCTTCTATCTTCTTATCCCTAAAAAAGTCAATCAGTTTCGGCACAGTAATATCCGGGGTCTCTGTGGGAATCGAAACCCGCTCTGTAATCTCCCCCTGTTCATTTCCAATGGCACACACCATCTTTGTGCCCCCTGCCTCCAGTGCTCCAAGTATCATCTTTTTATCCTCCTGCCTTCTATTCTGGATTGGAACAAATCATTTCCAGTTTTCCTTCAAACCGGCACAGTCCGCTTCCCGCCGGTATAATGAAATGCATTCCCTTTTTAATTTTCTCTCCGTTGACCGTTCCCTCGCCATCAATAATGCTTACATTAGTAAAATATCCAAGAAACTCTTTTTCAAATACTCCATCTATCTGATAACGATCTACTGAATAATAGGGACAGGTAATCAAGTGGGAATGAAATGCTCCATTCAGCTGTTCTTCAGAGGAATCGTATACAGGCTGTTCAAAAGGTGCCTGAATAGTGGCAATGCTTTGCTCCACATGCAGCTGCCTGGGCTTTCCGTCAGACAATCTGTCGTAATCATAGACCCGATATGTAATATCACTGCTCTGCTGTGTCTCTAAAATCAGTGTACCGCCCTTTATAGCATGGACACATCCTGGGTTAATCTGGAAAAAATCACCTTTCTTTACAGGGATTTTGCGGATAAACGCCTCCCACTGATGATTCCTTATCATAGATTCCATTTCACTGTGATTTTTTGCATGGTGTCCAATTACAATCTCTGTTCCCGGCTCACAGTCAAGAATATACCAGCATTCTGTTTTGCCAAGAGAACCGTTTTCATGAACCGCGGCGTAAGCATCGTCCGGATGCACCTGGATACTCAAATCATTTTTGGCGTCAATAATCTTAACCAAAAGAGGGAACTGATCCTTAGAATAATTACCAAACAGCTGGGGATACTTTTCCCAAAGAGAACTTAAATATTCTCCGTCGTACTCCCCTCCTTTTATTCTGCAGTCTCCGTTTTTATGTGCGCTTATAGCCCAGCATTCCCCTGTGGTGTCACTGGGAATTGTATAGCCAAACACATCCCTCAGCTTAGTTCCCCCCCAAATAGCTTCTTTAAATACCGGCTCTATAAAAAGCAGACCCATCTCTTTCTCCTCCTTATCTTATCCGTGTAAGTATACAGCGAAAAACAGCCGCCCATCTTTTAGATAGCATTCAATCTGCGCGGCTGTCTGTCTATAGCTATTTTACCTGAATTGTTTAAAAAGGGAAAGACTAATTTTATATTTTAAAAAAGCAATTTTATATTTTATACAAAAATTTTCCTCAAGTAGAATTTCATTCTCATAGAATGCAAAAAGCTCCGGCCTTACCGGAGCTTATCATCTGTTTTCTTTAATTTTCACTGTCTCTGCCGTAAACCTCAATCTGAGTCAAAGCCGGAAATGGAGACGGATCATCCGCTTTGATCAGATTGCTCAGGCGAATCCATGTAATTCCCTTTCTTGAAATGGCAAAAGTATGAGGCTTAACGCTTTTTTCCATTTCTACAGTCTCACTGGTCCCGTCTGAAAAAGTAAATGTGGCTTTTACCCACCAGTTATCGTGAGGAAAATCGGCTCTAGTATACAGAACCAGGGTATCAAAATCTACAGGACGGCCAAATTCCAGAGTAATTTCCGCGTCATCTCGGCGGTTAATCCCCCAGGATTCATAAGGCCACTCTCCGTGGGACAAATTGGAAATCACCCCGTCAATGGCATTACGGGCTGCAAACACAGCCTCTCCTCTCGTCTCCACATTGGCATAAGCATGGGGATAACAGCCTGGATCTCCATGCTGGTCCATCACATTTTTAGCCAGATTCCGATAGGACTCTGTCTCAAAAGATTTCGCTTCACGGATGGTCAGATAGTGTCTCTCCCCGGTAAAAGATTTGGGGCTGTAGGAAACTTTCTTTTCTCCAAAAGGAATCAGAAATACTACCTCCGGCTTTGTCATATACACCAAAGCCTCATCCATTCCATCGTCTACCCGCACAACATAATGAGCGTTTATCCGGTCTGTGCCAAAGCTGATGGTATCCCCTTCCTCGTACTCCCCTTCAAATACCAGGACAGCCTGCGCCTCATCGGCAACAGAACTTTTAATCTGTCCCAACTTATCTTTTACGGTAATTGAAACATTTGCCATTGTCTTCTCCTTTATTCTTCCTGTTCAAAATAATCTTTGTATTCCACTTCTATCTGGTATCTCATTCGCTCCATACTGTAATACAAATGATCCTTCAAAGCTTTTTCCAGGCCAGCTATATCCCGCTTCTCTAAAAGCTGGAACAATTCCGTATGTTCCCGGATAATTCTGGTAAAATCAGTTTCTGTCACAAAATCCAACATTCGGAATCTGGTATAATGAAGCTGCTGTGCCTGTATCAGCTCCCAGATTTTCATCTTATCCGTAGCCCGAAACCAGATAGCATGCATCTGAGCATCCATTCTGTAAAACTGCTCCGGCTCAAACCCTTTCTCCTGAATAAGGGCCTGCTGTTTTCGAATCATATAGCGAACCTCTTCCATCCACAGGGGAGTGGCCACCTCCATGAAATCTCTCATAACCATTGTCTCTACTGCAACGCGCATATAGATCATCTGTTTGATATTGTTCAAATTCAGAAGGGTAACCTGGGTTCCTGAGTAGGGAACGGTATTAACAAACCCCTGCTCCTGCAGTCTGCGGACTGCCTCTCTCACTGGCGTTCTGGACACGCCGAACCGTTCGCAGAGTTCATTTTCACTGATCATCTGTCCCGGTTTCAGCTCCAGCTCCAGAATCTCCTGTTTCAAAATCTCAAATACCATTTCTCCCCGGTTTTTATATCCTTTGGTTTTTTCTTCCATGGCACCATCTCCGTTGTCCTTCTTAAAAAACGTGCCATGACCTCTGCCCAAAACAGATATCATGGCACGTCATTCCTATCTTACTAATTAATCTGGATTATCCTGTAAAAGTCCGGATGTACTGCGGATCGACAAAAACGGCTCCAAAATTACTGTGGCTGTTTTCCAATGTAAGCCAGGATACCGCCGTCTACGTAAAGAACATGTCCGTTTACGAAGTTGGAAGCATCAGAAGCCAGGAATACTGCCGGTGCAGCAAGATCCTCAGCCTCTCCCCAGCGTCCTGCAGGAGTCTTGGAAATAATGAACTGGTCAAATGGATGTCTGGAACCATCTGGCTGTGTTTCACGAAGAGGTGCTGTCTGAGGAGTTGCGATATAGCCAGGTCCAATACCATTACACTGAATGTTGAACTCACCGTACTCAGAAGCAATGTTCTTTGTGAGCATCTTTAATCCGCCTTTTGCAGCTGCGTAGGCAGAAACAGTCTCACGGCCCAGCTCAGACATCATGGAGCAGATGTTAATAATCTTTCCATGTCCCTTTTTGATCATGGACGGGATAACAGCCTTAGAAACGATAAATGGAGCATTTAAGTCTACGTCGATAACCTGTCTGAACTGTTCAGCAGTCATGTCACACATTGGGATACGCTTGATAATACCAGCGTTATTTACCAGAATATCAATAACGCCAACTTCCTTCTCAACCTGAGCTACTAATGCGTTCACTGCATTCTCATCAGTAACATCACATACATAGCCGTGAGCATCAATACCGATCTCCTTATAAGAAGCAAGTCCCTTATCAACTAATTCCTGCTTAATATCGTTAAATACAATAGTTGCGCCAGCTGCAGCAAGACCTTTTGCAATAGCGAAACCAATTCCATAGGAAGCGCCTGTAACTAATGCAACCTTACCTTCAAGTGAAAATTTCTCTGTTAAATAGCTCATAATTCACTCTCTCCTTTTCTTTTTTTGGTGGTCAGTTATCTCGTCATTCTGATTTGCATACTTTTGTATTCATTTTATTGATTTGTATACAAACTCTTGACTTGTATTTAGATTAACACATTGTATCCTGTTTTTCAATATACATTTTCACCAAACAATGCCATTTATTTTTAGGCAGTATTTTAAAACATACATTTACAAACGTCTTTATCAAAAGAAAGAGGGAAGGCTCCTCCTTCCCATAATGCGAAGTCACAAAAGCCTTCCCTCCTCTTATCTTAACTTCACATTTGTACTCTATTCAGAAGCCACAGCCACAGTTTCCACTGTTATTTCCACAGCAGGAATCATTGTTATTGTGATTGTTTCCTTCTCTCCAGCCATCACGGAAACCGGCATTGTATCCATCAGAAAATCCCTGTCTGTAAATCCTCTCTGCCCATGACTCTACGCCATTATTTCCTCCGTTGTTACAATTATTGCATCTGCAGCAATGACAACATCTACGACAACACATATATTTAATCTCCTTTATTATTTAGGTTTGTACTATATATTATGTTGCCTTTTCCAATCTGTGACAGAGCCTGGTCATTCTAATTTTTAATCAAGTTTTAATATTTTTCTGTTTTTAAATTCCTCTTCTTTTCCTTCGTTCCAGTCATGGACAGGACGGTAGTATCCGGCAATTCGGCCGTATACATCCGAAGGTTTGCCGCATACCGGGCAAATCTCATGGATTCCTGAAATGTAGCCGCAGCTTTGGCATACGGAATAAGAAGGAGATAAAGTAAGGTAAGGAATCCGGCTGCCTTCCAGACATTTGCGGATCAGATCTCTCACCGTTCTCCAATCTTTCATTTCTTCCTCCATATAGATATGAAAAGCTGTGCCTCCGGTATAAATAGACTGAACCTCCTCCTGAAACTTCAAAGCCTGTGTGAGAGTTCCGTCAAAATGCCGGGGAAGTTTTGTACTGTTGGTATAATAAAGTCCTCTCCCGTCAAGGCCTCCCGTAATAATTCCAGGATACAGTTCCCGATCGTGCATGGCAAGACGATAAGAAGCAGATTCGGCAGGTGTCGCCTCCAGGCAGAAAGGACTTCCGTACTGTTTCTGGTACTCCAAAAGCCGCTCTCTCATATGATGAAGCATCCTTACTGCAAAACAGCGGGTTTCTTCCGATTCCATTCCTGTTCTCAGCCAGCAGGCATTTAATCCTGCCTCATTCATTCCCACAACTCCAATTGCAGAAAAATGATTTCTGAAATCCTTCAGATAGCAGGCCGTATAAGGATAAAGACCGTTTGCCAGAAGTTTCCCAATAATTTCACGTTTCATCTCCAAGGATCTGGCAGCCATATCCATAATCTTGTCCAGCCTGAGGAAAAATTCCTCTTCACTATCTGAAAGCCATGCGATTCTTGGAAGATTAATGGTAACAACACCAACGGAGCCTGCCAGTTCTCCATATCCGAAAAAACCTCCGGCGGTTTTTGTCAGAGAATTCAATGGAAAGCTCTCTCCCCTAGAAGCAATTCCAGCAGCCTTAAAATCTCGTCCACTGGCAGTAAAATTGGCAAAATAGGGCGTCCCATAATGGCCTGCTAAAGCAAAAAGAAGATGATTCTGTTCCGAATCAGACCAGTCAAATTCATCTGTAATGGAATAAACAGGAATCGGATACTGAAATCCCAGTCCCCCAGCGTCTCCTGCCAGCATGGTTTCCAAAAATGCCTGGTTAATCATATCCATTTCTTTCTGGCAGTCCCCATAAGTAAAGTTCATCTGTCTTCCGCCTACAATAGCCCTCTGCTCTCTCATCTCTTCTGGAACCTTCAAATCAAGAGAAATCTGAGAAAACGGCGCCTGGGTTCCCCATCTGCTTGGAGTATTAACCCCAAAAACAAAGGCTTCCATACACTTTTTTACCTTATCGTAAGGAAGCTGATCGACTTTCACAAAAGGAGCCAGATAAGTGTCAAAAGACTGGAACGACTGGGCTGCCGCCCATTCATTCTGCATAATTCCAAGAAAATTCACCATCTGATTGCACAACGTAGCCAGATGTTTTGCCGGAGAAGCAGTAATTTTACCTGTGATTCCTCCTAAGCCGTCTGTCAAAAGCTGCCTCAGCGACCAGCCACAGCTATATCCTGTAAGCATGGACAAATCATGAATATGTATATCGCCGCTTCTGTGGGCTTTGGCTATATCCTCATCATAGATTTCTGTCAGCCAGTAATTAGCTGTTACCGCCCCGGAATTATTAAGAATCAGTCCTCCAACAGAATACGTAACCGTGGAATTTTCCTTCACTCTCCAGTCCTCTACCTGAACATAGCTGTTTACAACATCCTTATAATCCAATATGGTCTTGCCGATGTTTCGAATTTTTTCTCTCTGTTTCCGGTAGAGAATATAAGATTTCGCCACATCTGTGTAGCCAGCCTGCTCCAAAACCTTCTCTACACTATCCTGAATATCTTCTACCGTAATCATGTCCTCTTTTACTTTATTCCGAAAATCCGAAGTAACCCTTAAAGCCAGAAGATGAATAATATCATCGGAATAACTTTTTTTCATAGCCACAAAGGCTTTCTTAATGGCATTCTCTATTTTATCCAGACGGAAATCTGCCAAAGCTCCATCCCGTTTTTCCACTGCAAGCATGACCTTCTCCTCTCTCTTTATACCCCTGAACCAGATTATCTCAATTATTATTATATCACAAGGCAATGGCATTTTCACCATAGGCTTTCTATTTGTATGTGTCAAGTATTCGTTGGCACTTTTCCTTATTTATTGATGTCAGTTTATTAATTGTATTCTCAGATAATTCTTTCTGGATCTCTTGCAATTACTTTTTACTCTTTTTTAGCAGAATGCTCTTG
>DXFU01000017.1 GCA_019114305.1 Candidatus Hungatella pullicola
GTTTTTATATCTTCTAAATCGAACCATCGTCCTATTGTCATGTCCATTCCCCTGTTGATTTAACATATGTTCGATCAGCAGGGCTTCTTTTCCCCTTATCCAAAAATCGGAATTTCCTATAAAGCAAAAAAATAGTCTTATACCGAAGTACAAGACTGTCTATGTTTATTGCTTTATACTATCTGAAATCCTATTATTTCAATTCATTTTCAATTTCTTCAATAGTAGGAAGTGTATTTTTAAATTCGGCAGGCATGAGTTTCGTTAATTCATATTCCGAAACACCAATAGGGGATTTTATATTGTTTACTGCATACTGTGCCAATACGTCATCTTTTGTTTTACATATCAGCAATCCGATTGTTGGATTATCTCCATTTTTTCGCAAAATTCCATCTACAGCAGCCACATAGGTTCCTAACTGCCCCATATCACGCGGATCAAACTCTGTTATTTTTACCTCTATAACAATATAACAATGAAGAGTTATATTATAAAAAAGCATATCCAAAAACTGTTCTGTTTGTCCCACTACCAGCCGATACTCACGTCCAACAAAGGCAAAGCCTGTCCCGAGTTCTAAGAGGAATTTTTGAAGATTATCCATAAGAGCGTCTTTCAATTCTTTTTCATTATATTTTTCGCTTATGGACAGAAAATCAAAATTATAAGGATCGCGAGTAATTTCCTGTGCAAGGTCTCCTTGCGGAGCCTCTAACGCCACTTTAAAATTAGAAATCGCCTTTCCTTGCCTTTCATAAAGATTCGTTTCGATAAAATTGAGAAGCACCGCACGCGACCAATTATTTTCATGAACTTTCTGCATATAGAATAGTGCTTTTTCTCTTTCTCCTTTACATTTTGACATAATCACCTTATGATGTCCCCAAGGTATCGAAAAAATAAGTTGCGAATCAAGTTGATTCGTAATTTCAGCCTCTCCTAATTGAGAATCAACCTGATTCGCAATTTGAAGTTCAGAATAAAGACTGTAGAACTGACACATGTATTGCAAATTGCGGGGGCTGAAAGATTTAACATCCGGCAGTAAGTCTTTGAGGTCTTTACTGATTTGTTCAAAAAATCGAGTGCCCCAGGCATAATTTTGCTTAATTCTTGTCAAATCTTTTCCAATTCCCCAGAAGAAAGCAAGCATCACGTAATTTACACTACATGAGGCTTTAATCTGACTGTTTTTGTATTTTGTGCTAAAATTTGATAGCCAGTTTCTATATTCCACGTTATCCTTTAATTTAGTAAATTCTGATCTTTCCATATATATACTCCTCAAAAATCTATGACGGCATTCTTGGTCTGAAATTCTATCTGTTGCCTATAATATTACCATTCCCCATATTACAAAACAATATCGCAGTTTCGAGATGAAGTAAACGAATTGTCAGTTGACATGAAAGAGATTGTTCCTAAAGCGAAATGGTTCCAGACTTATTTTCTCAATCATACAACTAAGTGTTTGCTTTTTCAAGTTTATATATTTCCAATTTGCTCTCTGATAGCAAGGATCTTTCGTACCGTAGAATTCCGGGAAATCGTTCCATGCATGGCTTCCGCATATCTTTGGGCTTCTTTCTGCTTCTGGGTATATCGTTTCCTTTGAGGCTCATCGATCATCCCGTCCGTTCCTGTTGCTCCCATAGCCGTCAATTCCTGTTCCCTGCGGTAATTCACCAGCTCCAATACCTTTTCACGCCCATAGTTCCGTATAAAGCATCTCAGCCTGCACATACGGTCTGAGCCTGTCTCACTCCAACCCATCGGCCGGGAACTCATTCTCTCGGAATATACGCTGCTCACATGCCCTTCCGCGCTGCATTCCAATACATGCCTGTCATGAAACGCCCGCTGGATACACTCCCAGTTTCCAGTCAGGTAAGTCCGGCATTCTTCCACGGCCCGCTCACTTCCGGCGCAATGGTTTTTGATCCGTGTCAGCAGCTTCTTCGCTGCCAGGAGTTTATTTTTGTAAATATATTTATAAAACCTGCCTTTTGTAACATTCTCCTCATCCAGCGTGTACCGTGCCACACGGTTGATATATTTCATCAGGTGGAACCGGTCTGCCACAAGCTTACTCTTTCCCACATAGTTTGTGGCGGCCCGTATCCAGCTGGCTCCGTCACTATTGATGTAGACCCATTTCAAAGCATCCTGCTCATAGTGTTTCTGGATGTATGTATCTACCTCTTCCCACAGGGCAGCATTTTGAGCCGTTCCTGCGTAAAGCCCGCCAAAATAGAACGGCGAAACCAGCTTTCTCCTGCCGTTTCCGGCCTCTTCTTTCCCTTCAAAAAGATAGACCAGCTTTCCGATAAAACACCCCTGCTCTTTTCCATTTCCCGAATCTCTTTTTCAATGGAGTGTACTTTATTCATTACCGTTGTTTTTGTAATGGTCTGCCCATTTGTCTTTATCGACTCTGCCGCATACTGATAAGAATGGGCTTCTGCTTCATTTAACACTTTCGCTTCTGCAACAGGAGTGAACCTTTCCCGGTCCGGAAGCCGAATCAGTTCATCCAGCAGGCATCGGGTCCTGCCCTTATTATCCTATACAGCGTATGTGTGAACGTGATATCTCCCGCGCTGGAGATCAAGGTCCTATGCCGACTTCTCTGCACGGTATAACTGCTTTTTCATCTCCCGCTTTCCCGAATCAGGATGTCCGCATTTGTTAAGGCCAGTCCCAGAAAATCTGCCGCCATCTTATCTGTTAATCCATGCATAGTTTGTTCAAATACAGAGAAAGTATCCAAATGTTCTAAAAACTCTTCTTCCGCATCTAACAACCCGCTGACAAGAACCTTGATTAATGTTATAATATCCATGAGTATTGGTACTCCTTTCGGTTTTGTTTTTTTGGTCGAAATCATTATACCTCAAGGATCCAATACTCTTTTTATTTATTTTTTATCAACTGACTATTTCTTTACTCCAAGCAAAATACCCCCCGGATTCTGCAATTCTGCTAAATCCGGGGGGAGGTATTATTTTCTGCCTTTCTGTCACTGCATAGCCAAAGCCGCCACTGTTTCTGCCACAGTCTCCGCTTCTGCCTCTGTAAAGTACCCGCAGTCCTCCATCCGTCTTACCACCTGCATCTGACGCTGTCCTGCAAGGTGAGGATTTTTTGTAGGCGCATACACCGAGGGAGCGTTGGGAATTCCTGCCAGCAAAGTACTTTCGTAATCTGTCATCTCATCCGGCTCTTTTCCAAAATATCCCTGGCTCGCCTCGCCTACAGCGTAATATCCATCTCCAAAGTTAATGCTGTTCACATACAGTTCAAAAATTTCTTCTTTCGTATAATTTCTTTCCAAATCAAAGGCCGCAAATACTTCTGCCGCTTTTCTGGTCAATTCTTTTTCCTGTGAAAAATACATATTTTTAGCCAGCTGCTGCGTAATGGTACTTCCTCCCTCCACAAAGCTTCCCGCCTGAATATCATGGAGAACCGCTCTTCCAATGGCAATCAGATCAATACCGGGATGGGAGAAAAATCTCTGATCCTCCACAGATATCACCGCCTCCACATACACTTGGGGCAAATCCTCAAATTCTGTAAAACTGTCCTTTGACCGAATCTCTTCTACTTTATCTTCCAAACTGGACACGGCCACAGCTTCCTCATAAATTTTATATCCTTCTCCTGCAATAGCCAATCCGCAGCAAATACCGGCGGCCAGCATCAAACCAGTAACAGTTAACGTCAGCTTTTTCCATAATTTCATTTTTATCCGCCCCTTTCTGTCTATATGGCTATTCCAGATTGTTCTTCTGATTACGACTTTATTCTACCATATACAGCGAAAGAAAGACTTTAAAAATTCCTTATAGAACTCTAAATTTTTCTGATAAATCGTTACATTTTTCCTTTAATTCTTACAAAAATATGACAAATTTTTATGTCATCTGCCAAACTTTTAAATCCACCTTTCCTCCCTCCACTGAAATTCCTTCCTGTCTCAAAAGCTCTGCCTGACGTCCTTCCCCTCCAAAGGCATCTGGCGGAGCCATTTCTCCTTTTCCATTGACTACCCGATGGCAGGGACAACCAACTTCATCCGGTGCGTTATGCAGAAGATTTCCTACTGCCCTCGCGGCCCCCGGCCTTCCCGCCATAGCCGCTATCTGTCCGTATGTCGCTACCTTTCCTTTGGGAATCGCCGCCACACAGGCAAACACGTCTCTGGAAAATTCTGAACGTTTCAATCCCACACTTTGTCTTCCCTTACTTGCTGTCAGATCATAACTTTCCCGAATCATCCGGTATATATCCTCATCAGGAACGGTTCCGTCTAAAATGATGCTGTTCCAATGCTCTTTGTTCATATGATAAGCGGGAACTACTGCCTGAAAGGTCTGCCTCCAAAACTCCCTCCACTCTGGGTCCACCTTAACATTAACCCAAATATACCCCTGCCGCTCATAAAAGCAGGCAAAAATCTTTCTGTTGTCCCCTCTCCTTGCCGTTTCCCAGTTATAGTCATGGAACGGCATATCTATAGATACATTTTCCATAGAACTACAGTATTTTCTAACATCTTCTTTTGTAAGTACTGCCATAAACAAAAGCTCCTTTCCGGTCTTGATCTTATTATAAATTTTCAGTACAATATTTTCAAACGAAAGAGGAATTTTTTCATGTCCTCTGCTGTCGGCTACAGAAAATAAAAAGGAAAGAGGTAATTATTATGCTGGTAACAATATGGGATTCCAAAGCAACTGCTGTCATCGACTCTGTAGGGGCTCAGCTGATTTCTTATAAAGACGCTGATCAAAAAGAGTATATCTGGCAGCGCGACCCTAAGTTCTGGGAAAAAAGCTCTCCTATTCTTTTTCCCATTGTGGGAAATCTCAGAAACGACGAAACTATAATTGAAGGGAAACCCTATCATCTGACCAAACACGGATTCTGCAGAGAAAAAGATTTTTCAGTGGTCAGCCATACCTCCTGCTCCGCTCTGTTCCAGCTGACCGACTCAGAGGAGACTAAGGCTGTCTATCCTTACTCTTTCCGTCTTTCCCTGGAATATCAGCTGAAGGACGGAGTTCTCACCATACATTATCAAGTAGACAACCGGGATGACCGGACCATTTACTACTGCATCGGCGCTCATCCCGGTTTTAACTGTCCTCTGGAGGATGGCTCTGCTTTTGAAGATTACCAGCTGGTGTTTGAGCAAGAGGAAACCGCTTCCTCTATTGTATACGATCTGGAAAAACTCCAGTTTGATCCTAACGTAAGAAAACCCCTGTTAAACCACTGCCGCGTTCTTCCTCTGTCCAGAGAGCTTTTTAAAGACGATGCCATCTTTTTTGACAGCCTGAAATCAAAACGGGTATCTATTTTACATAAACAAACAGGCCGGGGAGTAGAAGTTGGCTTTCCTGACTTTGCCACAGTGGCATTCTGGACCCCCTATCCGGCCGATGCGCCTTTCCTGTGTATTGAACCATGGAACGGCTCCGCTGTTTTAGCCGGAGAAGACGATATATATTCCCACAAACAGAACATCCAGGTTCTGGGCGTAGAAAGTTCCAAATCCTACTATTTAACAATCCGTCCTGCTGCTATGTCATAAACTTCCAAACAGCAGGGGAATAATCTTCCTTTTTCCTGACAGACTATAAAGAGACAGCAGTCAGGAAGG
This sequence comes from Candidatus Hungatella pullicola, assembly GCA_019114305.1. Taxonomy (GTDB): domain Bacteria; phylum Bacillota; class Clostridia; order Lachnospirales; family Lachnospiraceae; genus Hungatella_B; species Hungatella_B pullicola. Next base: position 5,672 of record DXFU01000017.1, read on the forward strand.
AGGGACTTTATGAACCAGAACAATAAAAATACTGAAAAAGAGGATCCCTGGGAGATTGATATCCAAAGCTGCAGTTCCATGGACTGCACCGGTCTGATCCCATCCCTGCCCCAGTCTGAGGCAGAGCTGGAGTCTTATGAAGAACTTTATCCTTATATTCCCCAGGCAAAAAACAGGGTCAGAAAGGGGACCTCTTCCCAAGATCTCTGACCCATTTCATAAGCTTATCTAAAAAAGGCCATGCAGTGTTTCATCTGTTTCCTGCATGACCTTTTTGTATCTTTTTCATTCGGTCTCTTCTGACGCTTTAAATTTCTGAGAAATATAGGATTGTTCCAAGATCAAAACCTTAGCTCTTATACTCCGGAATAAGCGGAAAATCCGCCGTCTACAGGCACTACAATTCCTGTAATAAATCCTGCTGCCTCATTGTTTAAAAGGAACAGAAGGGTGCCGTTTAACTCCTCTGCCTTTCCAAAACGTCCCATTGGAGTAGCTGCCAGAATCTTTTCTGTTCTTGGAGTTGGAGTTCCATCCTCGTTAAACAGAAGCTTTTCATTTTGTTTTGTTACAAAAAATCCTGGAGCCATAGCGTTTACTCTGATTCCCACTTTGGAGAAATGAACAGCCAGCCACTGAGTAAAGTTGCTGATAGCCGCCTTAGCTCCGCTGTAAGCCGGAATCTTTGTAAGAGGGGTAAAAGCATTCATGGAAGAAATATTTAAAATATTACATCCCTCTCTTCCAATCATATCCTTGGCAAAAATCTGACAAGGAAGAAGGGTTCCAAGGAAATTCAAATTAAATACAAACTCCACGCCGGACTGATCCAAATCAAAAAATGACTTGGTATCTGCCTCAATATCTCCCATCTCAAAGTATTCCTTATCCGTGTTGGCTCTTGGGTTATTGCCGCCTGCTCCGTTTACCAGGATATCGCATGGTCCCAGTTCTGCCAGAACCTTGGCGTGAACCTCTTCTAAGCTGGCTCTGTCCAGTACATTGGCCTTATATGCCTTACCGATACCGCCTTCATTCTCAATCTCCTGAGCAACTGCCTGTGCAGCCTCCTCATTTAAGTCAAGAACCGCCACTTTAGCTCCGGCCTGGGCCAGAGTTTTGGCAAACATTCCGCAAAGCACTCCGCCGGCTCCTGTCACAACAGCTACCCTGCCGCTTAAATCTGTTCCAAATGTCAATGCCATATCCTATTCCTCTCTTATTTGCTCATTTTCTCAATTGCTTCCCAGAGTCCGTTGAGATAGGTAGCGCCTAAAGCTCTGTCATAAAGACCATATCCCGCTCTTCCTGTCTCGCCCCAGATCATACGTCCATGATCAGGACGGATGTAGCCGCAAAATCCGTTGTCGTAAAGAGCCTTTAAAATAGCGAACATATCCAGAGAACCGCAGCTGGATAAATGAGCTCTCTCCTCAAATCCTTCATTGTTGTCCAAAATAGCTACGTTACGGGCGTGTACAAAATGAATTCTTCCCATAGCTGCGTATTTGGCAGCCATTTTTACCACATCGTTTTTGTTGGAACAGCCCAGAGAACCGGTGCAGAGAGTGATTCCATTGTGAGGATCGTCTACCAGCTTTAAGAAACGGTCCAAATTCTCCTCACAGGTAATAATTCTTGGAAGACCAAAAATGCTCCAGCACGGATCATCCTCATGAATAGCCATATTTACATCGCACTCAGCCGCAACTGGAATAATGGCCTCCAGGAAATACTTTAAGTTATTCCACAGATCCTCCTCGGACATAGCATTATACTGGCTCACAACATCCTTAAGCTCATCTCTTGTGTAGCTTGCATCCCAGCCGGGAAGGGTAAGGTCACTGTCGCTTTCCAGAGGATTCACTTTGTCTACCTGACTCTGATAATATACCAGAGAAGTGGAACCGTCTTCCAGCACATGATCCAGCTGGGTTCTTGTCCAGTCAAATACAGGCATGAAGTTGTAGCAGATACATTTAATTCCGGCCTCTGCCACTCTTCTTATGTTCTCACAGTAATTGGCAATATATTTGTCCCTTGTTGGTTTCCCCAATTTAATATCTTCATGAACCGGGATACTTTCAATTACCTCAAAATGAAGACCTGCATCCTCAGTCTCCTTTTTTAACTTGGCAATACTCTCTCTGCTCCAAACCTCTCCAACTGGTACATCATAAACAGCAGTAACAATAGAGTGCATGCCAGGAATCTGGCGGATCTGCTGCAGAGTTACCTTGTCGTCGTCCCCATACCATCTGAATGATAATTTCATTGAATTACCTCCTTTTAAATTATAAATTTCTCGCACAGTCAGAAATCTCTGACCTGTCCTTGTAAATCCAGTATAACAGATTATGAGACAAAATCCATGGATTTATTTGCCGTACACATTGCAAAAGTTGCTGTTATCTTTTATAATCTATCATGGTGGCAGAAAGGAGAATTTCCCTATGAAAAAAGAAAAGCCTACTGGCTTTAATACAAGACAATATATGAATTCTCAGGAACTGGAAGTATTCTTTTACCGAGATCTGGATTTAAGTCATGTGGAAGATCACAGCCATCCCTATTATGAACTTTATTACTTTTTAGACGGTAATGTTTCCTTTCAGGTAGAGAATAACGTTTATCCTCTGGAAAAGGGAGATTATCTTATGGTTCCCCCCGGCGTCAGGCACCATCCCGTTTTTAAAAGCCCTAACTCCACCTATCAGAGAATTGTTCTGTGGATCAGCCAAAGCTTTTATGACAGTATGGTTTCCTGGTCTCCTGACTTCGGTTATGGATTTGACCATGTGAAAGCCACCGGCTCCTATCACTTCAGACCGGATTACCTGACCTCCCTGGATATCCAGGGCCGTCTTCTTGATCTTCTGGCCGAAACCAGAAGCCGAAAAATTTTTCACCATACAAGCGCAGGAATTATGGCCTGCTCTCTTCTGCTGCTTATAAACCGAAGAATTTATGACAGTCTTCACCAGGTTTCCGCTGCCTACGGCAATGTTCTCTACCTGAACATCTGCGATTACGTAAACAACCACCTGGAAGAAGATCTTTCTCTGGAACGTCTGGCCTCTTTTTTCTATGTGAGCAAATACCATATTTCCCATCTGTTTAAAGAAAATATGGGCATCTCTCTCCACCAGTACATTTTAAAAAAGAGACTTCAGGCAAGTAAAAACGGAATTTTGTCCGGTCTGCCCATTCAGCAGATGATCCACCAATACGGCTTTTCTGATTATACCAGTTTTTACCGCGCTTTTCGGAAAGAGTTCGGGTTGTCCCCAAAGGAATTTCGTGAGCAGAATCGGCCGTCCCTGTAACCGTTGTTTCTTCTGATCAAACAAATACAGCCTGAATCAGAACCATATAAAGCACAGTTCCAACTCCAATACTAATGAGGGCATTTCCCTTCCACCAGTGAAGAAGGGCAACTGCCCCTACAGAAAGAATTTCCGGAAGGCTGTAAGGATATACAGACGGCTGAAGTCCTCTGAGACAGTATATGACCAACAGCCCCATGGTAGCGTAAGGAAGGGTTGCCCCCAGATACCCTACAAACCTGGGGGTTTTCTTCCCGGCCGGAAACAAAAGGAAGGGCAGAAATCTGGTAATTACGGTAGCTGCCGCCATAATCAAAATTAGGAGAATTTCCCTTTTCATCTTATCCCCCTCCTTTCATTTCTTTTATATCTCCAGGACAAAACAAGCAGAATCAGTATCATAGCTGGAATAATAAAAGCATCCGGTCCAAAAATCAAAAGACTGACTGCAGAAGCCCCCACTCCAGTCAGGGCAGAGCGGTGTTCTCCCGCACTCTTCCACTGATCCACAAAAATCGCCACAAACAAGGCGGTTAAAGCAAAATCCAAGCCTGTAGTATCAAAAGTAATAAATCCTCCCACAACAGCGCCAAGGACTGTTCCTGCTATCCAGTAACACTGGTCCAGAAAGGTAATCCAGAAATAGACCTTTTCCTGAGACAGCTCTTTCGGTATATTCTCATGACACACAATGGAAAACGTCTCGTCGGACAGCCCAAAAATCAAATAGGGCTTTGTCTTTCCCATATGCCTGTACTTGTCCAGCATAGAAATTCCATAAAACAAATGTCTGGCGTTAAGCATCAGGGACATAAAAAAGGCATAAACAGGATTGGCCATAGCTGTCAGAAATTCTACACCCAGATACTGCAGGCTTCCCGCATAAACAAAGACACTGATTGCCAGTGTCCACCACACTCCATAACCATTTACTTTCATCAGTATTCCATAGGCCATTCCCAAAAACAAATAACCAGCCATTACAGGAATGGTTTTTGGAAAAGCATAGGCCGCAGCCCTTTTATGTTCTGTCATTGATTCTCACCTTCCGCTTGCAATCTTTTCCCATATTGTTTACTATATGGTAGAACCTATGATTTGTCAATAACAGGAGAAACACCATGAATTTGGATTTTCACTACGACGCCTGCAGACTCTGCCCCAGAGAATGCGGGATAAACCGAAGGGAGAGAAAAGGATTCTGCGGCTGCGGTATATGGCCAAAAGCGGCCAGAGCTGCCCTTCATCATTGGGAGGAACCCTGTATTTCCGGTGTCAAAGGCAGCGGAACAATATTTTTTACAGGCTGTACCCTTCGATGCTGCTTTTGTCAGAATCATTCCATCAGTCAGGAGGGGTTTGGAAAAGAAATTACAGTCAGCCAGCTGGGAGATATATTTCTTAATCTTCAAGAACAGGGAGCTCATAATATTAATCTGGTAACAGGAACCCAGTTCCTCCCCTCTATCATAGAAGCTCTGGATTCTACCCGCCATCGTCTGAAGATTCCCATTGTCTATAACTGCGGCGGCTATGAAAAGCCGGAAACCATCCAGGCCTTGGCCGATTATGTGGATATTTGGCTGCCGGATCTGAAATACTTTGATTCCAGTCTTTCAGCCCGCTACAGCAAGGCACCGGACTATTTCGAAAAAGCCTCCAAAGCCATTCTTCAGATGATTACACAAACTGGCAGGCTGGAATTTGAACCCTGCATCTCAACCGATACAGATGGACAAAAAAATACAGTGTCTCTTTTAAAAAAAGGCACCATCATACGCCACATGGTTCTTCCGGGAGCAAAAAAGGATTCTATCCGTCTCCTTCACTGGATCAAGGATATGCTCCCTGAAGGAACCTACATGGTAAGCATTTTAAGTCAGTACACCCCATTCTGGAACAGCAGTCAGTTTCCTGAAATCAACCGCCGGATTACCTCCTATGAATATTATCAGGTAATCGACAAAGCCGTTGCTCTGGGGCTGACTCAAGGGTATATGCAGGAAAAAAGCAGCGCCAAGGAAGAATACACACCTCCGTTTAATCTGGAAGGCATTCCCTAAGGTTCTCATGACCCAACTGACGTCAGCGAAATATTAAAAAGAACAATAGAAACGGGTATCGATCTTTTTATGTTCGATACCCGTTTCTAAACTATCTCATCCATTGGACTTGATACCTCACTTTACTTTTCTTTTGTAGGTTTCTGTATTTAATTTTCCACTCTTTCCTTTGTTCCTAACCACTCCGCTTACAATTTCTATCTCTTTCTATCCGCCATCTGTTCTTAACTTATCCGATATTTTTCATTCCTGATTATACTTTCTCGTCATATAACCAAGGTGAACATCTTATTTTTATCGTTTGAATCAATCATGGCTTTTATGATCTGCGGTATTTCGATTCAAGGTTGACATCTCTCTTCGAACTGGTTATTTCCAATGGAAGATTGGTTTTCCTCTGCCTGTATTATTTTATCAGGCTAAACTTACGTCTTTGGTGGTCCGTACCTCCTTCTTTCAGATTTTTCTTCCTCCTCTTTCTTTGGGAGGTTTTTGTTTTTCTTTCTTTATCTTGGTTTTATTATATTCTATGTCCGCGTATTTGTCAATACTTTTTTTCATTTTATTTTCTTTTATTTGTTAACAGTATAATTGTATACTATTTTTCTAATAATTTATAATTTTTATTCTTTTTTTCTAATTAGTTCTTTTGGGGCATTTTCTTTTCTCTTTATCCCCTTCCATTTGCCTTCCGGTCTGCTTCCTTGTAAAACCGCCTTGTATTTTGCAGCCGAGTGTATTATAATGGCACAATAATTTTCCCCACAAAAGGAGACAGGCAGATCATGAATGAATATACAGATATTTTAAGTCAGGCCAGACTTTTTCGCAGTATGGAGCCAGAGGAAATCGGTGCAGTTTTAGGCTGTTTATCTGCCAGAAAAGAAAACTATCAAAAAGGGGAACGGATTTTTAATGCGGGGGATATTACAGACAGCCTGGGACTGATTCTCACAGGAAGCGTTAATCTTGTAAAAGAGGATTACTGGGGAAACAGAAACATTATAGCGAAGCTGGGAGCACTGGAAACATTTGGAGAAGTCTATGCCTGTATGAACAGACAGCCCTTGAACGTTACTGTCCAGGCGGCTTCTGACACCTGTCTGTTTTTCTTCAATGTTCATCGAATCCTTGTTACTTGTTCTTCTGCCTGTCATTTTCACACCAGGCTCATTCAGAATCTTCTGGAAGAAATCGCCTCCAAAGCATTTCTCCTCACTCAGAAAATTGATCACACTTCGAAACGAAGCACTAGGGAAAAGCTGCTCTCCTACCTGTCAGAGCAGGCTCTTCAGCAGGGATCTGCCTCTTTCAATATCCCTTTTAACCGTCAGGAACTGGCTGATTATCTTTTTGTGGAACGCAGCGCCATGTCAGCCGAGCTAAGCCGCATGCGCCAGGATGGCCTGATTGAATACCATAAAAATCATTTTACCATGCTTGTCCATAAAGATTCTAAACCATAACGGTAAAAAAGCCCTGTTTTTTCAGGCGGCAACCTGAAAAAACAGGGCTTTTGAGACAGCTATGATACCTGAAAACCTTTCAGTTTCAAATATTCCTTGATCAGCTTGGCCGTCTGCTCCAGATCAAAATTGCTGGTATTAATAATCAGATCATAATTGTTCCAGTCTTCCCAGTCTGCTCCGGTATAGTAACGGTAATACTCTTTTCTCTCCCGGTTGATCTTCTTTACTCTCCTGGCAGCCTCTTTCTCATCCACCTTATCCACTTCCATAGTACGCTGGATGAGAGCGGGAACATCTGCATAAACAAAGATTTTAACCAATCCCGGAATCTTTTCCTGGCTGAGAATATAATCTCCGCACCGTCCTGCAATAATGCAGGATTCCTGAGCTGCCAGCTGCCGAATTACTTCAGACTGGAACCGGAACAGATTATCCGGCTTTACAATATCTCCCTCTGTAGACGGTTTGCCTAGCTGAGGCTTCAGTCCGCTTACAATCTTGTACAAAAGATTGTTGCCTGCTTTCTCGTCAGACAACCGGAAAAAGACTTCCCCTACTGCGCTCTTCTCTGAGGTAATGGTAAGAATTTCCTCATCATAAAAATGAATGCCCAGCTCCTGCGCCAGAGCCTTTCCCACAATACGGCCGCCGCTGCCATACTGTCTTCCAATGGTAATTACAAGATTCTGATTTCCTTCCATAGTCTCTCGCCTCCCAAGTCACATTTTTGAAAAGAACTCTACTATAATTATACTATAATTGGAGGCCGGTGTATAGCCAAACTCCGGCAGACATCTCATTTTATTTATTTGGGTTTTAGTCCATAATATGATTTACACAGACAGCGCCGTACGGACGAATACTCATAGGGTAGGCGCTTCCCTCGCCCAGAGCCTTATCGATATAGGCAATGTATTCGTCAACCATATCATTGGGAAGGAATGCCATAATAACACCGGCAAATCCTCCTCCATGTACTCTGCAGGCACCTGCCTTTTTCCTTGCTAAGAACAGCTCTGTAAGCGCCAAAGCAACTGTAATTCCCTGTTCCTGATAGTCATGGTTAGTAAAGCAGTTCTGAAGCCACTTCCAGGAAGAATTCCCCGATGCGGTTACCTGGGCCAGGAAATCTTCAAAACGGTCTTCCTTAAGAGCTGCGACCTCCTCATCTACTCTCTTATTCTCCTCAAAGAAATGAAGAGCCCGAAGAACGGAACGGTCTCCAGCGAACTCCCGCACCTTTGCCAGGTTATCGATTACCTGCTCTTCCGTAATATCGGCGCAAACTTCTTTTCCAAAAAACTGAGCAACTTTCTTCATCTCAACAGGAACGGAAGAATAATCTTCACTTAAGTCCGCATGGCCTTTTCCTGTATTGACAATAATCAGGCTGTGTCCATGGGCGCCGAAATCAAAATCGATTTTTTCTACCACCGGTGCGGAAGGATTTTTAAAGTCAATGGTAATCATACCACCTACTGCGCAGGCCATCTGGTCCAAAAGGCCGGAAGCCTTGTCCCAATATACATTTTCAGAGTATTTTCCAATATGAGCGTAGGCAACTGTATCCATCTTTCCTCTATTGAAAAACTCATTGATCATGGAGCAGAGAAGCATCTCAAAAGAGGCTGACGAGCTGACACCTGCCGCACTGATTACATTGCTGGTTATGTAGGCGTCAAAACCGCCGATTTCGTAGCCTTTTTCCACAAATCCTTTTAAAAGTCCTTTTACCAGGTCAATGGTTCCTGCTTTCTTATCGCTTGGAGACAGGTCATCCAAATCAATGGTGAAACTCTGATTATAGGTTTCGCTTACAATATTCACTTTGGAAGTACCGTTGACAGCAGCTACTCCTACACAGTCCAGATTAATGCTCCCCGCTAATACCTTTCCATGGTTGTGATCTGTATGATTTCCGCTGATCTCTGTTCTTCCCGGCGAACTGAAAAGCAGGATATCCTTATCTCCAAATTTCTGTAAAAACCCTTTTACCAGCTGCTGATAACGGACAACATTCTTATCTGCGTCATTCTCGCCGTACAGTACAGACATTAACCTTCTTGATTTCTCAGTTTCCAAAAGCTGAAGGGTATCATTAATATTCATCCCAATCTTCTCCTTTTTTCTATTGATTGACAAACCTTTGTCATTATTAGCAGTATACCATACAAAAGAAAGCTTCCACAATATACTATTTTTTGCATTTCCTATAAAATAATTTGACATTTCACTTTTATCTACTATAATCGTGGAAAGAAGGAGGAACATCCATGCTTTGGAATGATAAACCTTACCACTCACTTGATTATGAAATGAAACAGATTTTTGGAAGAAAAATATATCGTCTGGCTTTGGATGGCGGCATGACCTGTCCCAACCGAGACGGCACACTGGGAAACCGAGGCTGTATTTTCTGCAGCGAGGGAGGTTCCGGTGATTTTGCCCAAAAACTCTCTTCTGATTTTTCTGTCACCAAGCAAATTGAAAGCGCCAAAAGTTTCGTGGAGAAAAAAATAAAAGGCAGCTCCCATATAAAAGCTGCCGATCCTGGTTATATTGCCTATTTTCAGTCTTTTACCAATACTTATGGGCCTCTGCCATATCTGGAACGGTTGTTTACAGAAGCCATTTCCCATCCCGATGTAGTGGTTCTTTCTGTGGCTACAAGGCCGGACTGCCTGCCCCCTGAAACACTGTCTCTTCTGTCCCGCCTTAACAGAATCAAGCCCGTATGGGTGGAACTGGGGCTTCAGACGATCCACGAGGAAACTGCCCGCTATATTCGGAGAGGGTATCCTCTGTCAGTATTTCAGACAGCCGTAAATCAACTGCATCAGGAGAACATTCCTGTAATTGCCCATGTAATTCTTGGACTTCCAGGCGAAAGCCGTTCTATGATGTTAGATACAGTGAATTATCTGGCCCATACAGGGGAGAGAGGAATCGATGGGATCAAACTCCAGCTTCTCCACGTGCTGAAGGGAACAGACCTGGCCTTTGACTATGAAAAAGGGCTGTTTTCTGTCTTATCCCTTGAAGAATACGCAGACCTGGTAGTTGACTCCATCCGTCTTCTTCCGCCGGAAACTGTAATCCACAGGATCAGCGGAGACGGCCCAAAGAATCTGCTGCTGGCTCCTGAATGGAGCGGCAACAAACGTCTGGTTCTCAACACAATCAGCAAACGCTTTCGTGAAAGAAAGGCGTTCCAGGGAGAAACTTATGCTCCCTGAACAACGCCTTTCTCATCTACCGTAATTCCAAATGATATACTTTGAACATAATTATAAAATTCCTGAAGAACCTCTGGCTCAGTTACCGTTCTGGTATACCCTGCTTTGGAGGTTCCCGGGATCAGGGACAGGGAAGCCGTTCCCTTTTCAAAGTCCACATCCACCTTTAACAAAGCTGTTCTTGGTATACTGCTTCCAAAAATAAAATTGCCCAAGCTGTATACGATAGGCTTCCCATTATAGTACTCTATTCCCTGCAATACATGGGGATGGCTTCCTACCACCAGGTCTGCCCCTACATCAATCATCTTGTAACCAAGTTCTCTCTGGTATTCCTCGGGAATTTCAGATCTCTCAACGCCCCAGTGAATGTACACTACCACGTAATCACACTGTTCTTTCGCTGCCTGAATCTGTTCCAACAGAACAGTAGGATCGTATCCGCTCATCATTCCCGGATGATTCTCCCAAGCCATCCATGAAACATCTGGATATACCCTGGAAGCGCCCAGGAATCCAATCTTTTTCCCTTCTGCCTCTATTATCTCCAGTTTTTTTGCCTGGTTAATATCTGCCCCGGCTCCTACATGGAGAATTCCTGCTTCATCCAAAACCTGGCAGGTATCTAAAAGAGCATCCACACCGTAATCCATACTATGATTATTGGCCAGAGATACCAGATCCGCCCCAATCTCATTCATAATCGATACACGCTCCGGCGGAAGGCGGAACGTATACTGCTTATCCGGCGCTTTTTCTCCTCGGGTACTGAAGGGGAATTCCTGATTAGCAATAAACATATGGGAATCGGCAATCACCTGCCTATAGGCCTCATCCAAAACTCCCCCCATACCTCCTGCCTGATCGTAAGCAGCAAGCACATGATCAGAAAGGTAGATGTCCCCGGCAAAAACCATAGTCACCACAGGATCTTCCTGCTCAGAAGACGCCTCTGTCTGGGAATTCACAACCAGAGCCGGTTCTTGTAAAATTTCTGTCTCCTCCGTCGTTGTCTCTTCGGTCTGTGCCGCATCTGCGCCATGGGTTTCTGAATCCGAAACCCATGCTTCTGTGGCTAGGGCGTACCCTGGCTTCTCATTCCCTTTCCACATATCCCAGCCGATTCCTGCCGCCAGAACTGCCAGAAGAAGAATGGGAAGTATTAAAAGGAGTTTCATCCATCTGTTGGTCTTTCTCATTTGAATTTCCTCTGATCAGATTTCGGTCTATAAAGCCATCACTATTCCGCCGTCATTGGCATATACAGTGGCCACTCCCGCTGTATCTGTTATAATTACATCTTTAAATACATTCTGACGGCACATATCCTCTTTCACCGCCATGGCTCTGGCAAGATTATTGCAGTGAGCAATGACAAGAACCTTTTCCTTCGTCTCTCCAGCCTCCCGCAGCGCAATTTCTTCCATGCGCTTTAATGCCTTATTCATTCCCCTGGCCTGATCCCGTTTGACAATGACTCCCCGATCTCCTGCCATTACAGGCTTAATATTCAAAGCTGTAGCGAAAAAGGCTTGAAGCCCTGTGAGGCGGCCATTTTTTCTCAGGGTATCCAGACTTTCAAGAACAAAATAGGTCTTCATACTCAAAATAAAGTTCTCCGTATCCTTTACAATCTGTTCAAAAGGAAGAGAGGCCTGACAAAGAGACTGAATGTAGAGACCAATATTCAGTTCCCCTGCAGATGCGGATTCAGAATTAAATACATGAATCTTCTTATTAGAATCGGGATGCTCTTCCTGATACAGCTTCTGTCCAAGAACTGCGCTGTTATAAGTTCCGCTTAAATGCTGTGAAAGAGTTACCACAAATACATAGTCGGCATCACATTCATATGCTTCCTTGAACTTCTCCGGAGATGGACAGGCTGTCTGAGGGCAGTTTACGCTGTTTTTAACCAAATTCAGAAAACTTTTCTGGTCGAAGGTCTCGTCATCTATTACCTGTGTATTATCTACCTGTAAAGTAAGAGGCACTGTCTGAAAATGGCGGTCCTTTTTCAGTTCTTTCGTCAAATCCATACAGCTGTCTCCAATAATTTTATATACCATAATTGATTTCCTCCTGACATGAACTCATCATGTAGTATTCATTACTATATATTATAGATATCGCACATTGGAATGTCAATAGAAAAAGGGTCTTTCCACTTGTGTTTGCCATACAGCAGGAGTACAATAACATTAAACAAACAGAAGAAACCGACGGTTCTTCTGTGTTTCATTCTACCGAAGAAAGGAATCTTAACTATGAAACCTGTTTTTAAAACGTCTGATTTGGCCATTGATAAAACCGGTTCTGTATTAGTAACAGAACAGCTCCAGAAGCTTATTGATCTGGCCGCCCAGAACCAGGGCATTGCTCTTGTGGAAAAAGGAACTTACCTGACCGCCTCACTTTTTTTAAAGAGTCATATGGAACTGCGGCTGGAGGAAGGAGCGGAACTTCTGGGAACCACAGATGAATCCTGTTATCCCGTTATTCCTACTAGAGCTGCCGGTATTGAAATGGACTGGTATCCTGGAATTGTAAATATCAACAATCAAACGGATGTAACTGTCAGTGGAAAAGGCACTATCAACGGCCAGGGAGAATATTGGTGGAATAAATACTGGGGCACGGACCAGACTGGCGGATACAGGAAGGAATACGATGCCAAAGGGCTGCGCTGGGCCTGTGACTACGACTGCAGACGGGTTCGCAATCTGGTTGTTATGGAATCCGACCACATTACACTGAAAGACTTTACCTCGACCCGTTCTGGTTTCTGGAATGTTCACGTATGCTACAGCTCCCACGTCCATGTAGACGGAATTCAGATTACTGCCTGTGGTTCCAACAGTCCAAGTACAGACGGTATTGATATTGATTCCTGTGAACATGTTCTTGTGGAAAACTGTGTTACCTCCTGCAACGATGACAGCATCTGCATCAAATCCGGGCGAGACGCAGACGGGCTTCGGGTAAACCGCCCATGCCGTCATATTACCGTACAGAACTGCACCATCCTGGCTGGCTTCGGCGTTACCATTGGAAGCGAGGTTTCAGGCGGTGTATCAGATATCACTTTGAGAAATCTGAACTATCACGGAACGGACTGCGGATTCCGCATTAAATCCTCCATTGCCAGAAAAGGCTATATCAAAAATGTTCTGGTGGAGAATCTGGATATGGTCAATGTTAAATATCCCTTCCATTTTTTCCTCAACTGGAATCCTGCCTACAGCTACTGTGAGCTTCCCAAGGATTATACTGGAGAGATCCCAGTTCACTGGCAGAAGCTTTTAGAAAAAATTCCTGATGAAATATCTAAGACAAAAGTCAGCGATATTACCATACGCAATGTTACTGCCCGCAACGAGGATGATTATCAGGGAATAAGCCGCGCCTTTAACATTGAAGCATTTGAGGATGTTCCCATAGAAAGACTGACGTTTGACCATGTATCCCTTTCCTGTCGGGAATTTGGCATTATCAACTACGTAAAGGATCTTCGTCTTCTGGATACTCAGATTTCCGTATTCGGTGCCAGAGATGAAAAAAATGATGAATACGATAACCGATAATGGAGCATTAAGAAGACAAAGAAAGCTGCAGGCAATCCCCTTAACGGGGAGTGCTTACAGCTTTCTTAATGGTATTTTTAATCTGCCGGCAGCGCCTTAGTCCTCGTCATCTCCGGAGATTCCAGCTGAGCTTACACTTACAGATACAGATACAATCACAACAAACAGGATTAAAAGAAGAATTCCTCCCATAAAAACCAGAATAAATTCCATTCCGTCTTCTTCCTCCTGTACCTGCTCCATAGATTCCTCAGACACAGAATCAGGAGCTGCCGCCACGCTGGAAGCCTCTGCTTCCACGGCCTGCGGCGAAGCCCCATAGGAGAGAAAACACGTCCCCAAAGCTCCGCCGGCAAATATGGCCAGCGCCATAATCATAATCATGCGCAACAAAGATTTCTTCCATCTACACGCCATTCCATTTCCTCCGTCCATACTAAAATTCTATGAATAACTATAGCACACATGGAGGGAAAAAGGAATCCCGGCAGAAGGTTTTTCTTTTTCCTTTATGCTTCCTTTTCTTCTCCTGTAAGCAGCCCCATCAGTTCATTGCTTCTGGCAATAAAGACTGTCATACGTTCAGGAGTAAGCGTACCATGACTTAATGCCGCCAGATCATACAGCTGCTGGCAGATCTTTAATGTATTCTCATCCTCTGTATGATGAAGGACATGCTGAACCAGCTTATTATTGTAGTTAAGCACAAGCGTTTCTCCGCCTGCCCCAAACATGGACATATCCATGCCTGGTGTGGAATACATCTTCATCATCTCCTGCATTCTTCTGTTTTCCTCAGAAACTGTAATCATAGAAGAAAGGTTTTGATTTTTCAGCTTCTCCACTTTAACATCCAGATTCTCATTCTTCAGCGCTTTACGGAACAGCTGAGTCAAAGCGTCCACATCCGCCTTCATGGCTTCCTTATCTTCCTCTGAAACCTCTTCCTTAAACGTATCAGACAGATCCGAGCTAATGGAAAGGAACTTCACGTTCTCATTCTTCTGCTCCAAATAGCTGATAAACGGGCTGTCAATATTTTGAGTCAGATAAACTGCATCCAGCTTTTCCTGGCGGAACATGTTAATGTACTGACTCTGTTCCTTCTCGTCGGTAATGTAGAATACTGTATTCTCATGCTTCTCCTTATTCTCCTCCAGACAATCAGCCAGAGTCAGATATTTGCCTTCCAGATTCTTAAAAATAAGGAAATCATTCATCTTCTCAGCAAACTTCTCGTCTTTTAAGCAGCCAAATTTAATAAACGGATTGATGTCATCCCAGTATTTCTCATAATTTTCTCTGTCTGTTTTAAACATGCCTGTAAGTTTATCTGCTACCTTCTTTGTAATGTAGTCAGAAATCTTCTTTACAAATCCATCATTTTGAAGGGCGCTTCTGGATACATTCAGAGGAAGATCTGGACAATCAATGACACCCTTTAACAGCATAAGAAATTCCGGTATCACTTCCTTAATATTGTCAGCAATAAATACCTGGTTGTTATACAGTTTAATGGTTCCTTCCAGGCTGTCATAATTCAGATTCAGTTTAGGGAAGTAAAGAATTCCTTTTAAGTTAAATGGATAGTCCATATTCAGATGAATCCAGAACAGAGGCTCTCTGTAATCATGGAATACCTTGCGGTAAAAGTTCTTATAATCTTCTTCCGTACACTCATTTGGATGTTTGTTCCACAGCGGATGAATATCATTAAGGGGAACCGGACGTTTTAAGATCTTATATTTCTCTTTTGCCGGAGAAACTTCTACCACTTCTTTCTCGCCCTTATCGTTCTCCTTCTCTTCTGTCTTAGCTTCTTCTACAATGGTTTCAATAACGGTATCTTTGTCCGTCAGTTCATCCTTCTCAATGGTCTCATACTGAGGCTCTGCCCCTGCGCTGGACAGATAAATGGCTACAGGCATGAAAGAACAGTATTTTTCCAGTACCTCTCTGGCCCTGTATTCATTGCAGAACTCCAGGCTGTCCTCATTAAGATACAGCTTAATTACAGTACCGAATTCCTTCTTATCTCCCTCTTCCATTTCATATTCAGTACCGCCGTCAGACTCCCAGTGTACCGGAGCAGCGCCGTCTTTATAGGAAAGAGTATCAATGGTCACTCTGTCCGCTACCATAAAGGCAGAATAAAATCCCAGCCCGAAGTGTCCGATAATCTGATCCTCATTGGCTTTATCTTTATACTTCTCCAGGAAATCCTGAGCCCCGGAAAAGGCAATCTGGTTAATGTACTCATCAACCTCATCCATGGTCATACCAAGACCATTATCAGTAAAAGTGATGGTCTTTTCCTTGGAATCTGTAATTACCTCAATCTTATACTCCATATCCTCCGGCTTCTGCCATTCGCCCATAAGCTCTAACTTTTTCAGCTTAGTGATGGCGTCACAGCCATTAGAAACCAGCTCACGGTAGAAAATATCGTGATCAGAATACAGCCACTTTTTGATAATGGGAAATATATTCTCACTGTTAATTGTCAAACTTCCCTTTTTTGCCATAATAAAACACTCCTTACTATAAATTAAAAATGTGTATATTCAGAACAGCAGATCCGCTGCCGTTCCCCATATGCTTTTCCCAAGCCTGTAAAAAGTATTTTAATACTCCCAAAATAAACAGTCAATAGAAAATCAGCACTCATTTTCATTGAGTGCTAGCAATTTACTGGGGACAGAATTAAATTTCCTGAAATTCTAAAGATTCCCTCTTAAAAAACTCTTTTACTTCTTCGGCCCACTGTTCTTCCACAGTTTTGTCCAAAGTAAAAAAATTCAGGGAGGTACCGGTTAGACACACAACACCTCCATTTTCATAGCGGATGTTAAGATACAGTCCCTCCAGCTGCTCCGGTCTTATGGGAAGTTCCCTGGTCTCCAGAAAATCTCTCGCCTTCTCCTGCGGCAGCTTAAGAACAATCCGGAAGCTTTCCGGAAGTCTTCTTCCTTTAATCAGGGAAAAACAGAAGGGCTTTATCATGGCCCAGGTGGAAAGCTGTTTCATTCCCATCTCCTCCCGCTCTTCAGCCGTATAAAACTCTTTTCGCAAATGACCGTCTATGGAAAATCGGTTAAAGGTAATAATCTCCGCCTCTTTTACCAGAAAATGGTCAAAGGTATCTCCAACAAACAACTTTGATGTAAACACTCTGATCTGATCCATCTGAAATCCTGTCATACTCTTCCTCCGGTAACTGGGCCTTTTCCCTGAGCCCAGGATGTGCTATACTCTCTGTGAACTTTATTATTTTAAGAAAAGAGGATTTCTTTTATGAATGATTTACAAAAGCTGGAGCAGTTAATCTCTGCTTCCGTATCCCCTTATCACTGTATTTTTCACGCCGCAGAACAGCTTTCTGCTGCTGGCTTTATCAATCTTCCTTTGTCCGGAAACTGGAAACTGGAAAAGGGAAAATCCTACTATGTAAAAGCCTATGATTCCACTTTAATTGCTTTTTCCATAGGAAACGAATTAGGCATCTGTCCCCAGCTTCGTCTGGAGGCCTCCCATACAGACTGGCCTTGCCTTAAAGTAAAGCCATCCCCTGAGGTGACCTCAAACCGATATGGCAGACTCAATGTAGAAGTCTACGGAGGGCCTCTTCTTGGAACCTGGATGGACCGTCCTCTGTCCATGGCAGGTAAGGTATGTATTTTAACAGAAGACGGACAGGATACTAAAACTCTGTTTGTGGATTTTTCCCGTCCTGTTCTTACGATTCCCAATCTTGCCATTCACATGAACCGGGAAGCCAATAAGGGGGTTGCCTTAAATCCCCAGATCGATATGCTGCCTCTCGCCTCCCTGGTAGAAGAACAGCTTGGCAAAGATGATTATTTTTTACAAGCTCTTGCTAAAGAAACCAATATTCTTCCTGAGCAGATTCTTGATTATGAAATCTATATCTATAACTGGGAACAGGGAACTGTGCTTGGACTAAATAATGAATTTTATTCTTCCCCAAGACTGGACAATCTCACTTCCGTTCAGGCCTGCTTAACCGCGGCCATAGAGCGTCCGGCCCGGAAAGGAATTCATGTAATCGCCCTTTATGACAATGAAGAAATAGGAAGCGAAACAAAACAAGGGGCCGCCTCCGCTCTTATGGATCGGATACTGGAAAAGGTATTTCTCTCTCTGGGCTATGACAGAACCGCTTACTTAAACGCATTGTTTGACGGCTTTCTTCTGTCCATGGATGTGGCTCACGCCATTCATCCCAATCATCCGGAGAAATGCGATATCAAAAACCAAATTGTTATGGGAGACGGCGTTGCCTTAAAGCTGGCCGCCAGCCAGTCCTATGCCACGGATGCCTCTGTTACCGGCAGACTGGAACATATCTGCCGGAAAAACCAGGTTCCCTACAAAAAGTTTTCCAATCGTTCTGACATACGAGGAGGATCAACTTTGGGAAGCATTTCTTCCTGCCTGCTTACCATGCCCACCGCTGATGTGGGAATTCCTATTCTGGCAATGCATTCTGCCAGAGAGGTTATGGCCGTAAAGGATCAGGAAGCTCTGGTAAAAATGGCATGCAGCTTTTTTGAGCTGTAGACAGCAGAGGCGCTGCCAAAAGGAACCGTCAGGTTTCCTATTGGGCAGCGCTCTCTGTCTCTATCCACGGCGCCATGGTCTCTGTCTCAACAGGCCGGACCATTTCTTGCTCCGTCTTGTTTCTTTTCCACTCCAGATTATAAGAAAACGCTGTGACAGCCCCGAACACAGCCAGGGCGGACACAGTCAGAGCCAAACAAATTCTAAGGAAAGGAAACACAAGGCTTTGTTTTTTCTCAGCCCTTCTCCTGCTCCTTCCCCTGATTCTGCCATCTCTCATATTCTTTCTCCTTCCACTGCCTCAAACAGCCTATTCAGGAAAGTACTCCTGATACAGCTGAAAGAAATTGGTTGTGGTGGTCTTATCGTCTTTGGATATGGCAATCTCCTGCCATATGGAATCATCAAAAACCACTGGATTGGCAGCTTTGTATTCCTCATAAATCTGATAAAAGGCATCCTCTTTCCGCTGCTGGTAAATAATCTCTTTTCTCGCCTGGGTTGCCTCCTGATTGTAATCATTGACGCATTTGAAAATATAATACTTTCCACCATCTTCCACCACCGGGCTGATCTGCCCTACCGTCAGAGCAAAAACAGTATCTTCCACAGACTGAGATTTTTCCCCTCTTCCAATCTGTATATCAATCACAGAATCCTCTGAATATTCCTTTGCCGTTCCTTCAAAATCTCCATTTTCTCCCGTTACCAGAGAGAGAACCTCCTGAGCGGTTTCAGAATCAGAAAGGGTAATTCTCTGGAGATCCACTACCTTAGCCTCACTGTCGCTCACTTCCAGATTCAGACTCTCGGTCATAGTCTGAACTGTCTCATTGGCCAGGAAATAGGCCTCATAAACCGTTCTCACATCCTCTTCCCCAATTCCCATATAGGCAATATCATCCGCCGTCAGACCATTATAATACTCTTCTGACAGTCTGCGCAGTTCCTCCTTTTCTGCACTGTCTATGACAATTCCATTCTCCTGCGCCATATTATTAATCTGCCTCATATCCTGAAGGAAATCCTTGACCTGATCCAGCAGATAATCCTCAAAGGTTTGCCCTCCAGGCAGAACAGTTCCCCAGATCTGATCTGTGTAAAGCTGCTCATAACAATTCCTTTCCGTAGCCACAAGAATCATACTTTCCGCCTTAGTAAAAGCCTGCGGTTCTTTTATCTGAGAAAGAATAGGCAGTTCCCCTCCACAGCCAGCCATCAAAACAGCCGCCGCAAAAACCGCCAGTCCTATCCTTCCCCTTGCTCCCAGTTTAAACTTCATAAACTCTCCTCTATGAAACATTATGTATCTCTTTTCAGTGTTCCCATTATTATAGCACACTTTGTAAAGAGAGGCTATCCGGGACTTTTACAAAAGAAGTTTTAATATCTTTAAAACACCATCATTCACATTGGTATCTGTCTGGTATCTGGCTGCCTTCTTAATTTCCTCTCTGGCATTGCCTACAGCGAAACTGTAGTAAGCCCGTTCCATCATTTCCATATCATTTAACTGATCGCCGAATACCATAGTCTCTTTCGGACTGATTTCCAGGCTTTCCTGAAGAATTTCAACGGCCTTCCCTTTGCTCACCCCTGTTTTCATACAATCCAGCCACATATCGCCGGATATGGTCATTTTAAGCTTATCTCCGTATATCTGTCTTAAGTCTCTGGTGCAGCCTTCCACAGAATTTTTTCTGTAAACAGAAATTTTAATAAAGGAATCTTCCACCTTGGTCAGATCCGGAACACGGCAGATTCTAAACTTATATCCTTCATCCAACCAGCGGACAAACTCCTCATTTTCCGTTTCCAAATAAACCACATCCGGCCCGCTTACCATTACATCCAGGTCATCTCTTCCGCGAACATCATGGATCATACTCTCAACTACCTCCCGGTCAATGGTATTTAAAAACAGATTTCTTCCGCAGCATCCGATGTAAGCCCCATTATCAGAGATATAAAATATTTTTTCACGAATGGAGTGAAAAACAGATTCAATACTGGCCCACTGACGTCCGCTGGCAGCAGCGAACTGAACTCCTTTTGCCCGCAGCTTCAGAATAACCTGTAAAAGTTCCGGATTAACCTGGCTTTTTCCGTCAGCCACCAAGGTTCCGTCTATGTCAGATACAATCAGTTTTATCATCTACTCTTCCTCCATCATCTTTTTTATCTCATGGTAAACCCGGCAGACCGGCAGACCTACCACATTATTGTAATCTCCCTCAATCCGCTCAATAAAAGCTTTGAATCTTCCCTGAATTCCATAAGCTCCGGCCTTGTCCATAGGCTCACTGGACCAGCCGTATTCCCAAATTTCTTCCTGAGTCATGGGAGAGACAAATACCTCTGTTTTTTCCGCAAAGGTGACTGTTTTCTTTCCTTTCTCTCCACAATAAATAAGGGTAACCCCCGTATATACCTGATGATTTCTTCCCTGCAGCATAGAAATCATCTGACAGGCCTCCTCATGGCTCTTTGGCTTGCCCAAAATCTTTCCCTGACAGGCAACAACCGTATCGGCCCCTATTACCAGTACTCCTGGCTTCTGGCTGAAAGCCACATCCTCCGCCTTCTGCCGGGACAATTCCATCACAGCCTCATCCGGCTGATGGGCAGTAATGGTTTCCTCCACCTGACTTGGAATAATTCTTGGATTTATGCCTATCTGACTTAAAAGTTCCCGCCTTCTTGGAGAAGCGGATGCCAGTACAATCTTATTTTCCAGATTCATAATATTCTCCTTGTTAATCAGCTTACAATCTCTTAAAACGGTCTGTATCTTTTCGTTTTTTCAGCTGATGATCCATTGTGTAAATAAAATCCCCAATATAAAAGAACAAAAGGCTGCCGGCCACAACACCGCCGAATGGTTCAGGAATTCGGTCCACAATAGAAAAAACCAATCCATTGAGGAAGCGAAAAAACAAAATTCCTAAAAATCCCCATGCAATACTGCTTTCCAGACAGATCATACCTTTATAGTTAAATGGTTTGCGGCTGTAATCCCACCAAAAAGTGCCAAACAGCTTTACCATTACATGGCCTGTAAACAGCTCGATAGCAGTGGCCATAATCATGGAAAACAAATACAGCCTCACTGGACTGTGGGATACGGGCTCCAGCAAAATCAATGCGCCTGCGGCTCCAACCCCATAGATAACGCAAAATGGTCCGTGACCAAACCCTCTATTGAATACCAAATGTCTGTTTTCATAGGTCAGCACAACACATTCCAACAAATATCCAATAAAGCTGAAAAGAAAAAACCAATTGATTAGTCGATACATACTCTTGTCTCACTCTCTCTTCCATTCTTTCGTAAACTGCCAAAAGTATAATATGGATATATTAAGAAAGCAAGTTTCTTTTTCTTATGATTTTTCAAAATACAGGCTGAATAAATTAGGGCTGAAAGCAGAACCTTCTGCCCCAGCCCCTTTTTCTTAATAAAATTGTGCCATTAACAACGCCAGACCAATCCCCAGTATGGCTCCTGCCACAACCTGAAGAGGAGTATGACCCACATATTCCTTCAAAGTCTCGTGAATCATGTCCCCGTTGAGTTTCAGTCTGTTCTCCGACAAAAGCGTATTCAGAAGCTTCGCCTGTTTTCCGGTCTCCCTGCGCACTCCCATAGCGTCATACATTACTATCATGGAAAGAACAAACGATACGGCAAATTCAAAGGAACCTGCTCCGTACCGGTAGCAGGCCGCCGTAGTGAGGGCGCATACTGTAGAGGAATGGGAACTGGGCATACCGCCGGATCCAACCAAACGTTCCGGATTAAAACTCCTGTTCAGGGAAAGGTCGATGATGGTCTTTAAAATCTGAGCTACTACCCAGCCGACCACTGCGCTCATCAACACCTGATTCCCCAGTAAATTTTCAAAAAACTCCATGTTATCTCCTGCTTTTTCTCCATTCTTCCCTTATGTGACTTTCCGCCCCCTGATTCTGAAAGCAAAAGTGACTTTCTCTCTGATCCCGGAAACCGTCTCCGCCAGACCACATACTTTATCGGCATAGCAGACCGCTATTCCCTCTGGACTTTTAGGAGGCACCACAGTCAAAGGCCACATATGGCAAAGAATAATATCTTTTTCTTTTTCTGTCAGTTGAAAATGTAAAACCGCATTGTCCAAGGCTGTTCTGGGATGAGTAAAACCATGAAAATGCTTTCCTGTTTCCTTTGCATGGGTATGCCAATCGTATAAAAACAGATCATGGAGAAGCCCTGCTCTGGCCGCCTGAACCTGATCCCAGCCAAACTTCCCGCATATCCTATAAGCAAGATAAGAAACCTTAATACAGTGTATCCGGCAGGTAGTAGACCCATGCTGAATATACTGTTCCATTAACTGGAATACGGGATGTTCCAGAATATCTCTGACGCATGCCACGTACTCTCTGTCCATTTCATAGTATTCCCGCTCCGCCCACAGAGAATCCTCCGCCCATTTTCTCACAGCGGCCCCTTCTCCTTCGGCACAAGATAATTTCTTCATAAAATTCCTTACTTCTTTCTAAACCTGTAAAGCCGCTGACACAGGTATTAACAGGTATTATTATAATCCCAAGCAGCTTCGGGATATTAATATCCAATAAGCCAGTCATACAGCTCCTGATACTTGCCGGCAGATGTGTTCCAGGAATAGTCCTTAGCCATCGCTCTGTCTACGATCTTATTCCATTCTCTCTTCTTGTCGTAATAAACAGACTCTGCATATCGAATAACTCCCAGCATCTCGTGAGCATTGTAATTGGTAAAGGAGAATCCGGTTCCACGGTTCTCAAATTCATTGTACGGCTCTACTGTATCCTTAAGACCGCCTGTCTCTCTTACAATAGGTACAGTGCCGTATCTGAGGGCCATCAGCTGGCTTAAGCCGCATGGTTCAAACAGAGACGGCATCAGAAAAGCATCGCAGGATGCGTAAATCTTATGGGACATGGGCTCTGAATAATAAATATTGGCAGAAACCTTGTCATTATACTTCCAGTCATAATAGCGGAACATATTCTCATACCGCTCTTCGCCAGTTCCAAGAATCACCAGCTGAACTGCATCCTGACAAAGCTCATCCAGAATACACTGAATCAGATCAAATCCTTTCTGATCCGTCAGTCTGGATACAATTCCAATCATCATAACCTTATCGTCCTGGGCAAGCCCCAGTTCCTGCTGAAGGGCTCTCTTATTCTTAATCTTTTCTTTTCGGAAATTCTTAGGGTTGTACTGCTGGGCAATGTAGGGATCTGTTTCAGGATTAAACTCTGTATAATCAATTCCATTAACAATTCCCCGCAGACTGTTGGAACGGGCTCTCATCAGCCCATCCAAGCCCTCGCCGTAAAATGGCATCTTAATTTCCTCTGCGTAGGTATTGCTTACGGTAGTGATGGCGTCTGCATAGACAATTCCGCCCTTTAACAGATTTCCATCCTTATAGGCTTCTAATTTGTCAGGTGTAAAGTAGTAATCCGGCAGACAGGTAAGCCGCTGAATGGTCTTTACATCCCATACGCCCTGGAATTTCAGGTTATGGATGGTAATAACAGACTTCATATTGCGGAAGAACTCCCCATCATGGAACCGGTCCTTTAAAAGAACAGGGATCAGCGCGGTCTGCCAGTCATGGCAGTGTACTACATCCGGCTGGAATCCGATTACCGGAAGAGATGACAGCGCAGCCCTGGAGAAAAAGCAGAATTTTTCCAAATCGCAGTACCAGTCGCCGTATGGCTTCGCTCCGTTAAAATATCCTTCATTGTCAATGAAATAGAAGGTTATCCCCTCATAGACATACTGAAGAATTCCCACATATCTGCTCTGGCCCAGATAATCCATGTAGAAATGATCAATATAAGTCATCTGGTTGCGCCATTCTTCCTTTATGCACAAATATTTGGGGATCATGACACGAACATCATAATATTCTTTATCAAAGCATTTGGGAAGAGAACCCACTACATCCGCAAGTCCTCCTGTCTTAATAAAAGGCACTGCCTCTGAAGCAACGAACAATATCTTCTTCATCCAAAAACCTCCCTTATCCTTCCCTTTTACGGGATTCTGACTATTTACTAGTATACTTCATTTTTGTAAAATAAGGAAGTAGGTTTCTGGCATAAATTATTAAAGTTTTTTATAATCCAGTCTTATTTTATCTGCTATAAGAGCAATAAATTCTGAATTGGTAGGCTTTCCCTTTCCTGTACTCACTGTATATCCAAACAGATCGTTAATCCTGAATTATTCACGACTTTGCCACGAATGTGGCTGAAAGCCACATAGTTACTGTATTTTAACTGAATATTGCTTTTCACCTATCAAGTGAATGAAAAAAGAGCATCCATTTGTGGTAAAATTAAG
>DXFU01000018.1 GCA_019114305.1 Candidatus Hungatella pullicola
GATTTCGCTATCCCTTCTTCTCGCCTATACCTCGCGATACAAACCTTGGGAGTCGCTATGGGGTTCGTCGGCAACTACGCCCCTTGTGGACTTTCACCACAGACTGACGGCATGCCCGTCATACATAAAAAGGAGACTGAACCCCAAAGGTACAGTCTCCTTTTAACAATCTGCCTGTCTTTTAGTTGTCAATCAGCTTTCCGCCGTCGTTCCAGCTGTACAGTTTGCGAAGCTCAGCTCCTACCTGCTCCAGCTGATGTTCTGCCTCTTTCTTTCTCATAGCATTGAAATGAGCGCAGCCTACCTGATTTTCCAAAAGCCACTCTTTTGCAAAAGAACCATCCTGGATATCTGCCAGAACTTTCTTCATCGCTTTCTTTGTCTCGTCTGTAACAATCTTCGGACCGGTTATGTAATCGCCGTACTCTGCTGTATTGGAGATGGAATATCTCATTCCTGCAAAGCCGCTTTCATAAATCAGATCAACAATCAGCTTCATCTCATGAACACACTCAAAGTATGCGTTCTCCGGAGCATAACCAGCCTCTACCAGAGTCTCAAAACCAGCCTTCATAAGAGCGCAGACACCGCCGCAAAGAACAGCCTGCTCACCGAACAGATCTGTTTCTGTCTCTACCTTGAAAGTAGTCTCCAGAACACCCGCTCTTGCTCCGCCTAAGGCAAGGGCATAAGCCAGTGCAATTTCTTTAGCCTTGCCGGTGTAATCCTGTTCAACAGCTACCAGGCAAGGGGTTCCCTTTCCAGCCAGATACTCGCTTCTAACGGTATGACCAGGAGCCTTTGGAGCAATCATGGTTACGTCTACATTCTTTGGAGGAACAATCTGACCGAAGTGGATTGCAAATCCATGGGCGAACATAAGCATATTGCCTTCTTCCAGATTGGGCTCGATGGATTCCTTATACATAGCTGCCTGCTTCTCATCGTTAATAAGAATCATAATAATATCAGCCCGTTTTGCAGCCTCTGCTGCTGTATAAACAGTTAAGCCCTGAGCCTCAGCCTTAGCCCATGACTTACTTCCCTCATAAAGACCTACGATAACGTTGCAGCCGGATTCTTTTAAGTTAAGAGCATGGGCATGTCCCTGGCTGCCGTAACCGATTACTGCAATTGTCTTTCCATCCAGTAAGGACAGATTGCAGTCTTCCTGATAATAAATCTTTGCCATTTTTCATTTCCTCCTAAAATTGTATCATATATAGTTAAAGGAACCTTAGGCGTTTTATCGCCTGCGGCAATACCTCTAGCCTTTATAGCCTTGTCTGCGGGCAGTCTCACATCATGCCAGCAGAGCAAACTGCAGATCAGGGCAGGTAACGAACATCCTCACTGCCTCTGGAAAGTCCTGTAAGGCCGGTTCTTGCCAATTCCAGGATCTCATAATCCTCAAGAAGATTAATCAGCGCATCCAGCTTAGACTGATCTCCTGTCAGCATAACAGTCATGGAATCTTTGCCTACATCTACAATAGTAGCGCGGAAAATATTGGCAATGGCGCTGACTGCCTGCCTTTCATTGGCATTGGCCTTGACTTTGACCAAAATCAATTCCCTGTAAACAGAACGGCCTGGTTTTAATTCCTTAATATCCCGGACATCTTCCAGCTTACGAAGCTGCTTTTCAATCTGATCCAGGATCTCCTGGTCTCCAGTGGACACCACGGTCATTCTGGAATACCTTTCGTCTGCTGTCACCCCAACAGTCAGACTTTCAATATTATATCCTCTGCGGCTGAACAAGCCTGCCACTCGGCTCAGAACACCAGAGGTATTGTCGACCAGCAGTGATAATACTATTCTTTCCATTCACATCCCCGCCTTTTTGTATAGTGATTTTAATGATAACAATGTTGATACTATTTGTCAACTACATAAAAGGAATGATTATTATAAATACAAGTTATGTCTTTGTCAGTCAACCATGACAACTCTGTGGGGCATTCTGGGCTTTGGAGCCGGAAGCTCTCCCTTCCTGTATCCTAAAATACAGTTTCCAATTCCTTCGTATTCTCCTTCTATTCCCCATTTCTTCAGAAGTGCTTTCCCTTCTTCTGATTGGAACATTTCTTTCCCTCTGTGAATCCAGCAGGAATCCACTCCAAGGCTGAAAGCTGCGTTCATCAGGTTTCCCATAGCCAGAGAACCGTCATAGAGATAAGTCGGAGCCGTTTTATCCGCAAGAACAACCACTACACAGGGAGCCTGATAAAACGGATCCTGGTCAGATCCCATAATTTTCGCGTTCATTCTGGACAGCTGGTCTCTTGTCTCCTTATCTCTTACCGCAACCATAACCACAGGCTGACGGCCCATTCCTGAAGGAGCGTACTGCCCTGCTTCCAGTATACAGCTTAATACATCGTCAGGCACCTGGCGCTCCGTATATTCTCTGACGCTTCTTCTCTGAATCAGATTGTTAATTGTCTCGTTCATATAGCTCCTCCTTTGCTGTTTTCATCGTCCGGGTATTCCAAAACATAATATTCATAAGCGTTAATCACCGTAGTCCTTCCGTATATATCCCTCCGCTTAAACCCCGTTCCATATGTAGCGTGAACATGTCCATGGACAAAAAACTTAGGCTTATACTTGTCCATCAAATTCCTGAAGCATTGAAATCCCCTGTGGGGGAGATCCGGCATATCATTCAGTTCTCTTGCAGGCGCGTGGGCCACCAGAATATCAAATCCCCGGTTTTTGAAAAGTTTCCACCTAAGATGCCGAATCCTTTTTTTCATTTTCTTCTCCGTATACTGGTTATCCGAGTGCGGAATATACTCCATGGAACCTCCAAGGCCTAAAATTCTCACGCCCTTATATACAAATATATCATCCTCTATGCAGATACACCCTTCCGGAGGCTTTCTGGCGTACTGACAGTCGTGGTTGCCCCTGATGTAGAGGACAGGAGCATGGGATACTGTCGCAAAAAAGCTTAAATAGGATGCCTTCAGATCTCCGCAGGAAATAATCAGGTCAATTCCTTCTATTTTTTCCGGTGAATAATAATCATAAAGAGACTTGGATTCCTGGTCAGCAAGCAGCAGAATCTTCACTCTATTCTTCCTCCGTGTTCTCGTATATTTCCTGTCCCTGAAGCTCAACCAGGGTTCTTGCTTCTTCCGTCAATTCAGCCAACTGCGGTACAGATCCTACCACATTCTCCGCAAGCCAGTTCATAGTAATTATTTCCTCCGGTGTAAGGCGCTGATCTTCCTGGCATTTCACGCTTCCATCCTGCCCATAAAGGATTCCCACAAAGGGCTGGAAGCTTCCTGCACGGATGGAGTCCTTAAAAAAGGACAAAAGCCGCTGGGTTCCATTGGGAAGGTTCTGAGAGCAGATCACGTCAATGACATCCGCGGACATTCCCCACCAGTAATTAATAGCCTGTTTTCCTTTCTGCTCCTTAGAATCCAAACCGCCTCGGCAGATAAGCCGTACAATCCTCTCGTAAAATTTTCCCCAGTGCCAGATAGGGGTGGCAAGGTTGGTTACTGTATCCCCTGTTTTGTGATAAAGCCCGTACATTCTGGAAGGTTTCTGAGGCGTTATCATGTCATCTCCGGAAATAAAGCTGATTCCTTCCCTTTCCAGTTCTTCTTCCCCATTCTGATTCTGACTTCTGGACCATTTTAAATGTATTTTAACATAAGGATTAATCATCTTGGCTCCAAGGGCGAATGCATTGATATTGGCCATAGTACCATAAATAGGATAGTCGGCAATATATCCAAGTTTATCTTCCCTGGACATAGAAGCCGCCAAAGCACCCATAAGAAACTTGGACTCATACATTCTTCCATAGTAAGTGCAAACAGAAGAATAGGACATATTAACGGAACAGTTAAAGAAACGAATTTCCGGGTGTTCTATAGCCGCCTTAACAGTCGGATTGATCATCTGAGACGCAGTGGTGAAAATCAGATTGCATTTAGCCGCAATAGCAAGCTTAATGGCTCCCTCCGTCTCAATTTCTGTATCCGCGCCAAAAAAGGCAACGGTCTTCAGCCTTCCTTCAAAAACCTGCTCCAGGTGCATTCTTCCCAGCTCATGCCCATAAGTCCAGCTGGAGGTTTCTCCTGTTTTTGCGTGTATAAAGGCAATCTTGAGCATCTCCGGTACAATTCCTGAGGAAGGCCTCAGCCAGTTAATAATCTTCAATGGACTGGAATCCGTTTCCTCCACCTCTTCCGGCTTTTCAACCAGAGCGATCTTGCTTCCTCTGGATGCCAGAAGCAGTTCATCTTTAATTTTTACCAAATCCTTTTCCATCTGCGTCTTTGTCCGCTGTCTCACCAGCTCATAGCTGAACAGTTCAATGTAGATAAGAAAAGCATCCGAACAGGTCATATCGTAGCTGTCTCCGCCAGTTTCCTGAAACGCCTTGGAAAACAGATCATAGGTAGCTTTAAAGTCGCTGCGCTCTTCTTCGCTCCAAACCTCCTCCTTTTTCTTCCCCATGGCTTTTAATAACCGGTCATAGCTTCCTTCTTTGCTGAACCAAATGTCGCAGTTAAAAGATACCTGATAAAAATCCAAAAACTCGTAGTAGAGACGGTTGTCTAAATCATCTGTTCTTTTTGGAATCAAACGGATTACTGAGGCAGCAATACTGAAGGCATTGAGATATTTCAAAACGCTGACCCTTTTGTTTCCCTCCTGAACATAGTATTTATTCATAAATTCATAAGCCACAATAGGCTCCTGAATTCCCTCTGTAATCTGGTAATTGTAAAGCTCTGCCCATTTCGCCCCGAATTCTGACTTTTCAGATAACAGCGGCATAAAATTATTGGCAAAAGCACTGGTTCGTCCTTTCGTTTTTGTACCGACAATTTTATCCAGGGGAACATCTATAATTCCCAGACTTACCTCCGACGCAATATCTGTATATGAAAGGATATCGTCCAGCACCGGAAGGTAAGGATATTCTCCTTTTGATACAGACAGCTGGTACTGTCTGCGGCCTTTTTTCAGCGCGCCGGCATAATCATACAGCGCCATCCGCTTCATCTCCTCTCCAAATTCATTTATAGAGATATTATATCCACTTTGGCAGTTCGTTGCAACTAAGGATTTTCTTCTGAAAAATCAATTTTCTGACAGGTAGTTTCCTCAGTTCAGAATGGAAAAACTCAGTGTTCCCATACCATGGTAAGCTCTCTCTCACCTGTGTCTTTGTCTATGTTTTCTGAAACAATCTTAAAACCTTCTCTTCTGTAAAAATCCGCAGCCCTCTCATTCTTTTTGTATACATTTAAGCAGATATCCGGATAAAGCGATTTTATATAACTGAGAAGCTCTTTTCCAATTCCTCTGGAACGAGCGCCTTTCTTCACAAAAATCCCAGCCAGATAATGATTCTGCAGACCTGCAAATCCTAAAACTGCTCCTTCCTCCTGATATACATAAACCTCAGCCTGCAAAAGCTGTTCTCTTACCACCCCGGCATTCTCTTCCCAGTATTTCCCCGGGACAAAATTATGGGCATCCAGATTGCTGTCTAACCAAATCTGCATTACCCTATCCAAATGACATGGTTCCATTTTTCTTATCATTTCTTCATTCTCCTTTTTTGTACTTTAAATAATAAACGCTGAGAACGCCTGCAGTCATTATTACAATGGCCATTCCTGAAACAAAAAACCAGACGTTTACTCCTACTTTTTCTGCAATTGGGCTGCCTAGCAAAAGCCCCAACGGCATTGTCACCGATGAAATTAAGGTCAGCACGGAAAAAGTACGTCCCATTTTTGCTGGTTCCACTGTTTCCTGAATATAGGCGGTCAGGGGAATGGTATGAACATTTCCAGATGCTCCAAGGCCAACACACAAAAGGGCAAAGATCAGCCAGCCGGTAAAGTCTGCCGGCACCACTCCGCATAATGCAGACGTAATTCCCATTCCAAACAATCCTATATAAGAAACCCTGACTTTCCGGTTAACCTTAAGAATGCTGGAAAACAGCAGAGAAGACAATATCATTCCCACTGCAAAGGAAAGCTCAACAGCGCTTCCGTACATAGCGGACAGGTCAAAGTAATCACTTGTCATTAAGGGATAGAAGGATGAAAGGGGACCATAGAAAAACATACAAAGCGCCTCACCCAATACCAGGAAAAAAAGCTTCTTGTCACGCAAAAACACCTGCAGTCCTTCTTTATACTCGATAATAGGATTTTCTCTGGTCTTCTGCCCTTTCTCTAACTCTGGTACTCGAACCACCGCCAAAGCCAGACTGGCGAGTATTGCCCCAGCCACATCACTGAGTAAAACCACCGGCATAGGAAAGGCGGCATAAAGGGCCGCACCGATAACAGGGCCCAGTAAAAACGAACCTGCATTCATCAGCTGCATCCAGCCGTTGGTTTTGATCAGCTGATCCGCTGGTACAAGCTGGGGAATAATGGATTGAATGGCCGGCTGCTGGAAGGTACTTCCAATTCCTCTGACTCCCAGCATAATAAATACGGACCAGACAGGCAGATCAAATAGAAAAAGAAGCAAAGCGTAGACAAGCGCAATGATTCCCATGGATATATCAGAGAAAATAGAAATAAACTTCCGGTTAAAACGGTCCGCAGCAATCCCTGCTGCCGGACTGAACAGTGTCATTGGAAGATAGGCTGCCAGGCCAGACAGGCCCATCATCAAAGGAGAAGACGTGGTTTCTGCCAGCCACCAGATCAGTGCAAACTGTACGCCATGGCTGCCCAGCATCGAAACAGCCTGTCCCAGAGCTACCATTATAAATTTTGATTTCCATTTTTTTTCAAGCATTTTTAATTATCCTTTCATTTTCTTGTTTTTCAAATTTCATTTTAAATTAAAAGGACAATCGAGTAGGGGAGATTTTCTCTCCCCTCTCACACCACCGTACATGCCGTCCGGCATACGGCGGTTCAACATAACTTCAAGGCATGACGCTTATTGTAATAGTCAAGACAGCTTATAAGCCCTGCTTT
>DXFU01000019.1 GCA_019114305.1 Candidatus Hungatella pullicola
ATTTTCGGAAACCCGCATAAAATAAGGCTTTTTCCGGGTATTTCGAATTCTTATGTCAAAAAATCACTCTGTTTGGGAACGCTTATTGCGGATGTAATGTCTATATTTCGAATTCAAATGTCGTTAAACAAATCACCCGCAGCTTCCTTCCCCGCTATCCATCCCGTTGACCAGGCAATCTGCAGATTGAACCCTCCTGTCACTCCATCCAGATCCAGCACTTCTCCCGCAAAGTACAAATCCTTAACAATTTTGGATTCCATGGTAGATGGATTCACTTCTTTCACCGATACTCCTCCCTGGGTAATAATAGCTTCTTTGTAACCCCGAAGGCCTGTCAGTGTCAGAGTAAATCCCTTCATAGCATCAATCAGACGGCCTCTTTCTTCTCTGGTAATTTCATTTACCTTTTTCTCAGGAGAAATTCCGCTTCTTTCAATTATAACAGGAATCATCTTCGCCGGCAGCAAACTGCCCAGGGAATTTTTAAACTGCTTGTTGGACAGCTGAGCAAATTCTCTCACAAGCCGTCCATCCAGCTGTTCCCTGGAAAGAGCCGGTTTTAAATCCACCGTTAAGGTCAATGAGCCTTTTTTCAGCGCTTTGGCACAATAGCTGCTGGCACTTAAAAGAACAGGGCCGCTGACTCCGAAATGGGTAAACAGCATTTCTCCAAAATCACGGTAAATCTCTTTCTTCCCATTTTTCACCGTAACTTCCACATTTTTCAAAGCAAGCCCCTGGAGCCTTCCGGCCGTATCTCCCTCTGTCTCAAAAGGCACCAGAGCAGGAAACAGCTCCGTCACCTTATGTCCGGCCTTTCTTGCCATGTCATAACCATCTCCTGTAGAGCCTGTAGCCGGATAAGAAAGTCCTCCGGCAGCTACAATCACCTTTCCCAAGTACTGCTTCTCTTTCCCGTCTCTTTCTCTGACCGTAAGTCCCCGGCATCTTCCTTCTTCAATGAGAAGCTCCGTCACGGAAGTATGAAGATGTACTGTGACTCCCAGCTGGTGAAGCCTCCCTGACAGAGCCTTTATTACATCTGAGGATTTGTCAGACACAGGAAATACCCTTCCTCCACGCTCTGTTTTCAAAGGGCATCCCAGCTTCTCCAAAAGCTCCATCATATCAAAATTACTAAAACCATAAACGCTGCTGTAAAGAAACCTGGGATTGGTTACAATATGCTCCAACAGTTCCTGGGCATCACAGGCATTGGTTACATTGCATCTTCCTTTACCGGTAATATACACTTTTTTCCCCAGCTTTTCATTTTTTTCAAAAATATGGACGGCTTTGCCTCCAGAGGCTGCTGCAATTCCTGCCAGCATCCCTGCGGCGCCGCCGCCCACAATCAGTATACTGTCCATTCTGTTATTGTCTGACATTGACTGCCTCCTTCTGCTTCGTCTTTTTTCAGCTTAACTTTACACGAAACAGAGGAAAAAAACAAGCAGTTACAACTTTTTCTTTTCTTCCTTTATTCTTTTCTCCAAGGCATCTACTACCGTTCTTAAAACCTTCACTCTGGCATAATACTTGTCATTCCCTTCAACTACCACCCATGGAGCGTAGGTTGTGGAGGTTCGCACCAGCATCTCGTTGACTGCCGTTTCATATTGATCCCATTTCTCCCGGTTTCTCCAGTCTTCATCTGTAATCTTCCACTGTTTTGCCGGATTCTCCTGGCGGGCTGTAAACCGCTTTTTCTGCTCTTCCTTGTCAATATGCAGCCAGAATTTAATTACTACTGCTCCGAAATTGGCCATGTGAGATTCCATCTCGTTGATCTCCTGATAAGCTCTTTTCCACTCCTCTTCGGTGCAGAAGCCCTCTATTCTTTCTACCATCACCCTTCCGTACCAGGTACGGTCAAAAATAGCAATATGACCTGCTTTTGGCATATTGTTCCAAAACCGCCACAGATAGTGGTGAGACTTTTCCAAATCGTTCGGCGAAGCTGTAGGACATACTTTATAGCCTCTGGGATCCAGATGACTGGTAAGTCTTTTTATGGCTCCCCCTTTTCCTCCCGCATCCCAGCCCTCAAATCCCAGAACAACCGGAATCCTTAAGCGGTATAACTCACTGTGAAGGCTTTCCAGCCGTTTCTGCAGATGGGCCAGCTCTTTTTTATATTCCTCTCTGGTCAGCTTTCTGCTTAAGTCCACTCCTGAAAGCACTCCGTTACGATACTGCTTTGCGGCCTGTCCGTCTTTGTGTTTTGGCTCTTTTATCTTCTTTTCTTTTTCTTCAAGAGCTTCTTCCAAACGGTCTGCCACACAGGTCATGATTTTGGCTGCCGCATAATCCTTATCTTCTGCTTCTATAATCGTCCAGGGAGCGTTATCTGTATCTGTCCTCTGAAGCATTTCCTCATTGATTTCAAGAAACCGCTTATACTCCTTATTTCTCTGCCAGTCCTCTTTTGACACTCGCCAGCTGGTTTCCTTTGATTCCTCCAGCTTTTTAAACCGTTTTTTCTGTTCTTCTCTGGAAATATACAAAAACAGCTTGATTATTACCATTCCATCGTCTGTCAGCTGCCTTTCAAAGGACAGAATATCCTGAAATGACTCAGGAAGTTCATTGTCTTTAATCTCTCCGGCAAACCGGTCTACTGTTACCTGTCTGTACCAGCTTCTGTCGTACACGGCAATTCTTCCATAAGCAGGCGTCTTAATCCAGAATCTCCAGAGGAAGGGACGAAGCCGCTCATCCTCTGTGGCCCTGCTGTTGGCAAACACCTCAAATCCTCTGGGATCCAAAGCCTGAATCAAACGATTAATCTGAGTTCCTTTTCCTGCTGCTCCAAGACCCTCAAATACAATCATCACAGGAATTTTTGCTTCCTTGCAGCGGCGCTGAAGAAGTCCCAGTCTCTCCCCCTGCTCCTCCACAACATGCTTGTACGCTTCCTTATCCATCTTTTTGGACAAATCGATCTTTTCCAGCAT
>DXFU01000020.1 GCA_019114305.1 Candidatus Hungatella pullicola
AAGAAGGTTTTTATATCTTCTAAATCGAACCATCGTCCTATTGTCATGTCCATTCCCCTGTTGATTTAACATATGTTCGATCAGCAGGGCTTCTTTTCCCTCTTATCCAAAAATCGGAATTTCCTATAAAGTAAAAGAAAAATCCTGTTTCGCCAGACCATCGGCGAAACAGGATTTTTTGTATCTATCTCTCATCAAGAGGCTTATATTCTTCCTCCATCATAACGCTTGTGTAAGCGGGACGGATAATCTTATCCATATTAATCAGCTCCTCAATCCGGTGAGCGCTCCATCCTACAATACGGGCAATAGCGAAAATAGGAGTAAACAGCTCATTGGGAATGTCAAGCATATTGTAAACAAAACCGCTGTAGAAGTCCACATTGGCGCTTACGCCCTTATAAATCTTTCTCTCATCGGCGATTACCATAGGCGCCAGTCTTTCCACCATAGAATAAAGGTTAAAATCTGCATCTCTTCCCTTCTCCTCAGACAGCTGTTTTACAAACTTCTTAAAAATCTCAGCTCGTGGATCAGATTTGGAATATACCGCGTGACCCATACCATATATAAGTCCTTTTTTATCAAAGGCTTCCTTGTGCAGAAGTTTTCTTAAATAGGCTTCCACCTCTGCCTCAGATGTCAGATCCTTTACATTCTTTCTCAGATCATCCATCATCTCAACTACCTTAATATTGGCTCCGCCATGTTTTGGCCCCTTCAGAGACGCCAGAGCTGCAGCCACTACGGAATAAGTATCTGTACCTGAGGATGTAACTACGTGAGTGGTAAAAGTAGAATTGTTTCCGCCCCCATGTTCCATATGAAGAATGAGGGCCAGATCCAGGACGTGAGCTTCCACCTTGGAATAAGCTTTATCCGGACGAAGAAGGCGGAGCAGATTCTCCGCTGTAGACAGATTTTCATCCGGGCGGTGAATATACATACTCTCATCTCGTTCATAGTGATTGTAAGCGTGATAACTGTATACTGCCAGCATTGGCATAACGCTGATCAGCATCAGACTTTGGCGAAGTACATTGGGAATGGAAATATCCCCTGCTTTATCATCATAAGAAGACAGAGTCAGAATACTTCTGGCAAGACAGGACATCATATCGTGGCTGGGCGCTTTCATGACTACATCCCTTACAAAATTCGTTGGAAGAGTCCGGCTGTAAGCCAGGGTTTCCGTAAATCGTTTTAATTGTTCCTTGGTAGGCAGCTCCCCAAACAGAATCAGATAAGCGATCTCTTCATAACCATACCTTCCCTCTTTGACCACTCCGCCTACAAGGTCATAAATATTATAACCCCGATAAAACAGCTGGCCTTCACACGGCACCTTCACTCCATCCACCGTCTTGCTGGACAGAATCTTGGATACCTTTGTAAGCCCCGCCACTACGCCGTTTCCGTTTTTATCTCGAAGTCCTCGTTTGACGTCGTACTTATCGTATAAACTCAAATCGATCCTCTCGTCGTTCAAACAGATATCGGACCATTCTTCCACATTTTTTACGAATTCATTTTGATTAATCATGCAAACACCTCTTTCCAAATTAGTCTGTCTTCAAGTTCCCTATTGTTCCCCCGGATCACAGGCCAGCCGTGAAAGTTGAGGGAAAGTAAATTTCTGTCATCTCCTTCCAATTATTACAAAAGTCTTACAATCCCGGATTATTTAACCGTATCACTTACAATAATATACAATTTTTCTGTTGATTACAAGTAAAATATTTCTAAATTGACAAATTCACCAGGAAAACGTATACTTTTTTTATTCAAAAACACCTGTCCGTCCGTCCATACTTTCGTTACCGGGCCTGCGGCAGTTTTATAAACAGAAAGGTTTTCCCTATGAATATACATCTTTCCTTTTTCTTTTTTGTAGAGGCTGTTGGAACCATTGCCTTTGCCTCTTCAGGAGCCATGGTTGCCGTGAAAAAGCAGCTGGATCTGCTGGGCATTATTGTGTTAGGCGTTACCACCGCAGTTGGAGGAGGAATGCTTCGGGACATGATCATCGGCAATGTTCCCCCGAACCTGTTTAAAGATCCCACCTATGTTCTTCTGGCCTTCATAACGGTTATGATCTTATTTGCCGTCATCCGGCTGAACCAGAGATTTCTGGAACCACAATATATGGAAACTTATGAAAAAGTAATGAATATTTTTGACGCCATAGGACTTGGTGCCTTTACTGTGGTAGGAATTGACACTGCAGTAACAGCAGGTTACGGTGATTACCAGTTTCTTCTTATTTTTCTGGGAGTCATTACCGGGGTAGGCGGCGGAATTCTCAGAGATATTATGGCAGGACAAACTCCTTATGTCCTGAGGAAGCACGTTTACGCCTGCGCTTCCATAGCCGGAGCTCTGCTTTACGTTTTTCTCATAGACCGGATTCACCCTGATGCCGCTATTACCGCAGGAGCTGGCTGTGTTATTCTGATCCGCATGCTGGCAACCCGTTTCTGCTGGAATCTTCCAACTGCTACGAAAAAACTGAAAAAAGACAAACTGGAGGTTTAGCTGCTATGAAAAAATTTCTTTTCCCTGTAACAAGCATTCTTTTCGCTTTCTGTCTGATGATCACTCTTCTGATCACCTCTGTAGAAGCTGTGGTATACTGGTTCCCCGGTTATTTTGAAAGAGAATATGCCAAATACAATGTAACAGAAACTGTGAATATGACTATGGAAGACCTTCTTGATGTAACAGACCAGATGATGGCCTATCTCAGAGGCGACCGCGCTGATCTTCATGTCCGCACTGCCATAGGCGGCGTGGAACGGGAATTTTTCAATGAAAAAGAAATTGCTCATATGGAAGATGTTCAGGGGCTGTTTCTGTCAGCAATGGCTTTGCGCAGAGGCTGCGGGGTCCTTATGATTGTCCTGTTGATTCTCTTTCTGGTTTTAAAGGCAGATTTCAAACGGACTGTTCCCAAATGGATCAGCATTGGAACAGGAATCTTTTTTGGCGCAGCGGCAATTATCGCCGCAGTTATTTCCACAGACTTCACCAGATACTTCATTATGTTTCACCATATGTTTTTCAGCAATGATCTGTGGATTCTGGACCCTGCTACAGATTTGTTAATCAACATTGTTCCGGAAGGCTTTTTCAGGGACACAGTATTTTCTATCTGCTGCACCTTCTTCCTCTGGGCCGCCGCAGTTCTGCTTCTCTGCCTGCTCCCCCTCTGCAAATACAGGAAAAAGGCCAATTGAGCCTTTACTTGTCTCTGGAAATAACATATACTACATACATATGATAAGAAACAACTTACTGTAAACTGCAAACACGGAGAGATAGATATGACTGTAGTGATCAAACGATTTTTAGCCGTGATGCTGTGCGCTGTTTTTCTCGTCACAGGAACTCCTTTGACGGCTTATGCCGATGTTCTGTGGCCGGAGGAAATATCCATAGCGGCAGAATCCGGAATTGTAATAGATGCCAACTCAAAAACCATTCTATGGGGCAAGAACATTCACGACCCTCATTATCCTGCCAGTATCACCAAAATTATGACGGCCCTTCTTACTATTGAAAACTGTGAACTGGACGAGATCGTTACTTTTTCCCACAATGCTGTATACAACGTGGAGGCTGGCAGCAGCAATGCCGGAATTGAAGAAGGGGATCAGCTGTCTGTTAAGGATTGTCTGTACGCCCTTCTTCTTAAGTCCGCCAACGAGGCAGCCAACGCCCTGGCCGAACATATTGCCGGCAGTACAGAAGCCTTTGCCGAGATGATGAATGAACGGGCAAAAGAACTGGGATGTGTAGACACCCATTTCGCCAATCCCAGCGGACTGAACGATCCGGAGCATTACACCTCAGCCTACGATATGGCCCTTATTTCCAGCGCGGCTTTTGCCAACCCGGTGTTTGAGGAGATTGATTCCTCCACTTATTATAAACTTCCTCCTAACAGCATCAATCCTGACGGACTTGCCATTTATCCCGGCCACCGGATGATGAGGAAAAGCACGGGATACTATTATCCCGGTATTATCGGCGGAAAAACCGGATACACCTCCCTTGCGGGCAATACTCTTGTCACCTGCGCGGAGAGAGACGGAATGAAACTGATCGCCGTCATTCTTCAGGGCTCCACGCCTCAGTACTGGACAGATACAAAAAATCTTCTGGATTTCGGCTTTGAGAATTTTATCACCCAGGAAGTTTCCTCTCTGGATACGCAATACAGTCAGGCAGCCAGTGATCTTACCTTTGACGGGCTTTCTCTTGGGAAGCCTGATGCTCTGGTTCTCAATTCCCGCAGCGTAATTACCATACCCGCGGACGGTTCCTTTTCCGACGTCACTTCTCAGATCAGTTATGAGTTAAACGGCACGGAACCGGAAAATACAGTAGCCCGAATTCAGTATTATTATGGAGACCATGAAGTGGGAACTTCTTATTTAGAAATAAATCCTCAGTTAACTGCTCCATCATCCGATTCTTCCCACAGTTCTGCTCTTCTTCCATCGGAAGAGGAACATACGGAAAGCCTTTCTTCAGAGGAACCTTCCTCTGAGGCTGCAGAAACAGAAGCAACCGCAGCGGCGGTTCCTGAGGAGACAGAGACGGACAGAACCGTCCCAACAGACCGGCAGACGCCGCAGAAAGAGACAGATTCATCCCGTTCTTCCTCCTCCATGCCAGTGTGGGGATACGTAATCATAGGGATCCTGGTCGCTGCAGCCATGATCGGAGGCGGAGCCGCATGGATGATTCACAGGAAACGGAAAGAAGAAGAAGAGTCTATGGCACGCAGAAAGAAACGTATGGAGCGTCTGCTCGCTTCCGGCGTTTCCGCAGAAGAATACAACAGTCTTCTGGAACGAAGAAGAAGCTCTTATACTGCGAAGAAACATAAAAAAAGACGGGGCAGAGATCATCTTCGTTTCCGTTAGAACTGATAGAAAGAAAAACATTAAAATGAAAAAGAGAAGGATGCTGAGATTTATTTTTTCAGCATCCTTCCCTTTTTCTGGCTTCTTTTCAGTTTCAGCTTTTCTGTTCTCTTCTTTTTTGTCTCTTCCCTTTTCTCATAGATCAGTTTTGCATACTCTTCCGATACCAGCTTCTGGGTTTTTACGGCAAAGATTTTTCCGTCTTCACTTTTCTTCATACGTATTTTCCCTTTTAGATATCCGTGTTCCGGACAGCTGCCAAGAGCAAAATAGTATTTCTGATTCACACTGAACCACTTTACCTTTTTCTTCAGCATCCTTTTGCACCGATAGCACAGCAGATCAGAAACCAGCTTATCTTCTATGGCCTCCTCCTTGGAATCAAAGGTTCTGGACACATATTTTGAGTAATCTGGAAATACCAGATAAATTTCCTCTTCCCGGTTGGCCGGGGGCCTGTAATAATCAACGGACCAGTAAGGCTTCACTGTCTCAAAGTCCAGACAGGAAAGTACCTTAGCTGTGTATCCGGCATCTGCCAGTGCTCTGTGAAAGGCTTCCCCCTCTTCCAAATCAAAACGTTCCACAGCCAGTTCAAGGGACGGCTTCTCCCTGCCATCCCTAAACTGCAGGCTGTAAAGTTTCTGAATGTCATAGTATAAAAACGGTTTGGGAAATGGATTTTCCATACCGTAGAAGACAGCGTTTCTCTGAAGCTCCGTCAAATCCATAGAACCCCAGGTACAGTAGATTCCATCAGAGCCGCACCACTGAATAAACTCCTCAAAGGCCTGAGGGAACTCCACGCCATTTTCTTTCAGTTCTTCCATATCCATATGAACCACATCAGCTATGGCAGAATGAAGCTCTCCATATACCTGAGGTCTGATGAGACGTCTGAATTCTCCAACCTTTTTCATAGATTCATTCAGCTTCACCGCCCCGATTTCTATAATCTCAAAGGGAAGGCTGGACGTCTGCCCTTCCTTCCCCGCAGGACTTTGGTTCCACTCTAAATCCAGTACAATATAATGCTGCATATTTGTCTTCCTTACTTAATGAGTTTGTTGAACTTGTCCCGTATCCGCTTTCTTCTGGCCTCTGTGGCCTCCTTATTCAGGAAAAGATTTCCCTTTGAGGATACAAGTACATCCCCCTCTCCGGCATCATCCGGAATCAGCTCCTTATCAAAAACAGTTGTGGAGCCATCCTCTGCCTCACAAACTGCCTTTTTCCCCTCAAAACGATCTATAATGTATTCCATGGCCTCCTCCTTTTCTTCTTACGGATTACAGTTCCCACAGGGATCGTATCCCATGTCAATCAGTTCCTGCCTGGAACCGATATACTCCTGCCTGTTCTCCTCCTTCATGGATTTTACTGAACTGCAGGCAGGGAGATGGAATTTTTTTGTCCCTGTATTTAAGATATATTCTCCTGTTTCTTCCTGGGACTCCTGATTTTCATCTGCTTTCTCCTGATCTTTCCCTGCTTCCTGCCCTTGGGAATCCTTTCTCTGAGTCTGATGTGACAATCCTGCATTTTTCTCAGTCTGGAACATCAGAGCCTTTCCGTCACTGGATACGACTATACTGCCCATTTCATCGGTTCTGTAAACCTCAATTCCTCTTTGATTAAGCATATCAAGAGTTTCCTTATGAGGATGACCGTAATCATTATCCTTTCCACAGGAAATAACCGCATACGAAGGATCCACATGATCCATAAATTCTTCTGAGGAAGATGTACTGCTGCCGTGATGGGACATTTTAAGCACATCTGCTTTCAGTACCTCCCCGCTGGCGCACATATCAGCCTCAGCCTTTTTCTCCGCATCTCCGCACAGAAGGAAACTGGTATCTCCATAGATTACCCGTATTCCTACAGAACAGTCATTGATATCCTCATATTCCTCCACAGGAGCTACAATCTGAAAAACAGCCTCTCCCAGCTGATACTGCTGGCCAACCTGAGGAAGGGTGACGGATAATCCTTGATTGCTGATGGCATCCAGAAGGTTTTCAAACACTTTTGTAGTCTGATCCTTATCCGGCATAATCATCGTATCTACAGGAACGCTTTCAATCACCTGAGCCAGACCTCCAATGTGGTCTGAATGAGGGTGGGTAGCGATCACATAATCCAGTTTGTCCACGCCCTGGCTGTCCAGATAATCCTTTACTGTATCTGCCTGATCCTGCTCTCCTCCGTCTACCAGCATATAGCTGCCCTCTGATTCAATAAGAGCGCTGTCTCCCTGTCCTACGTCAATAAAATGTACCCTAAGCCCCACGTCTTCCATTGTTTGGGACAAGGAAACGCTGCCTTCCTGTCTGTCCGTATTTATCAGACTTCCCGCTCCAAATCCCGAAGCTGCGGTGCAGCCGGAAAGAAGCAGAGCGCCGCCCAGGAAAACGCCTGAAATCCCCCTTAAACCATGACTTTTTATAAAGACAAACCCTCTCCCTGTTCTTTTCTCTCTGCTCCTTCTGTTTGTCTTCATCTAAAAATTCCTCTATTGTGTTGTAATGATTCTCTTTTAATTTCTCTCAAATCCTGTTTTTTTCAGCCAGCTGCCGAATATAAGCCAGGTCTTTTTCCATCTTTTCCTCTGAACTGTAGTCGGAGGAAAAATCCTCAAAGGTTACATAACCGTTATATCCCACTTCCTTTAAAGCCTGAAAACAGTTTTCGAAATCTGCATATCCATCGGTGAAAGGAGCCCAGTCTCCGGCATATTTCTCCCGTCCTTCCACTTCCTTCTTCACCCATTTTGCATTCTTAATATGTACCAAATCCAGGTAAGGGCCCAAAAT
This sequence comes from Candidatus Hungatella pullicola, assembly GCA_019114305.1. GTDB lineage: Bacteria > Bacillota > Clostridia > Lachnospirales > Lachnospiraceae > Hungatella_B > Hungatella_B pullicola. Next base: position 7,748 of record DXFU01000020.1, read on the forward strand.
TTCCAGAGCCATTTTGTATTCCTCGTATCCCTCATATACCACATTGCCCGTATCGTAAATAACGCCAATGTATCTTGGATCAAACTGGGAAGCCAGACGGTAAGCAGCACTGGCGGAAGGTGTAATAGTTCCCATATGCATCTCAAAATCCGCCTTAACCCCATATCTCTGTGCCAGTTTCTCCACAGCCTTAAAGCCTTCCACCGCCTGGTTTAAAAGTTCCTCATAAGTTTTTTCCTTATTATAGCGAAGGGAATTGACGCGAATGCGGCTGCAGCCCATTTTTCTTGCCGCTGACATACACCGCTCTATTTTCTCCGGACTGTCAGAGCAGTCAAGATAAGTAGCTAGGGCGTTGATCTCAATGCCGTATTTATCGCACATGGCTTTGATCTCTTCCGCTTTCTCATCTACCTCTTCCATATCAATAGTACAATAATTATTTCTCCAATAGGATGGCGCTTCTTCCAGAATCTCCGGATCTGTGGGAAGAACCGTAACCCTCCAGTCTACCCCGTCATAGCCGAATTTTTTCATCCGCTCCAACGCCTCCTCAGGCGTCAGATCCGGCACGCTCACTGTAAATAACGAGTATTTCATATAATTACCCCTCCTGAAATAAATATAAAGCGGATTAGTGATCATAACCCTTTTTATCATACCACAAAGGAAAGAAAACATCACCTAATAAAATACCCTGCAGACTATTTTCCCGCAGGGTATTTTATTCCTATATTCCAGCAGCTTTCTTATCTTAATCCTTTAAGGCTTGACTGCAGGTACATTTTTATTTTTCCAGCTTTTCCAGATCATCCAGATGATTTGTTTCACAACAGTACTGATTTTGCGCCTTCTTTGCGTAAAGATTAACCGCTGCTGTTGATTTGTTAATTGGCTGAAGGGTTCCTGCTCCCGCTACACAGCCTCCCGGACAGGCCATTCCTTCCAGCAGATATCCGTTGTATTTGCCCGCCTTAGCAAGAGCCATCATCTTCTTGCACTCTTCCAGTCCTTGGGCGCTGGCAACCTTAACCTCCATGTCGGGGTACATATTTTCCAGACAGCCTATCACTGCCTTGGCCACTCCGCCGCTGACTGCGAAATTCCTTCCATCCCGGCTGGATTCTGACAGAACTTCCTCCTCAGCAATGTTTTCAATATCAATATTTTTAGCTTCAAACAGCCCCATCATCTCTTCAAAGGTAAGAACGAAATCAATATCGCTGCGTACGCTCTTTCTGCTTGCCTCCAGTTTTTTAGCCGCGCACGGTCCGATAAATACTACCTTAGAATTTGGATGTTCCATTTTAATGAGACGTCCTGTAAGCACCATAGGCGTCAGAGCCATGGAAATACAGTCCTTATATTCCGGAAACTCCTGCTTTGCCATAACAGACCAAGCCGGACAACAGGAAGTGGCCATAAACGGCAGCTTATCCGGAACATTGGTGGCAAAATCAATGGCCTCCTCTGTGGCGCACAGATCTGCGCCCACGGCAACCTCAATAACATCTGTAAAGCCCAGAGCCTTCATAGCTGCTCTCAGCTTCTCCGGAGTTACCTTTGGCCCAAACTGGCCTACAAATGCAGGGGCCACTGCCGCATAAACCTTCTCTCCTTTTTTCATAGCCTGAATCAGCTGGAAAATCTGCCCCTTGTCCGCAATGGCTCCAAAAGGACAGTTTACCAAACACATACCACAGGAAACACATTTATCATAATTAATCTGGGCCCGTCCCATCTCATCCGATGTAATAGCTTTTACACCGCAGGCCGCCGCGCAGGGTCTTTCCTGCTTAATAATCGCATGGTAAGGGCAGACATCTGTACAGCGCCCGCATTTAATACATTTTTCCTGATCAATGACAGATTTTCCATTGACAATATGAATGGCATCCTTTGGACAAACCTCTGTACAGGGATGGGCCAGACAGCCCTGGCAGCCATCTGTAACAATCACCCTTTTCTCAGCGCAGGCATGACAGGCAAATTTAATCACATTAATCAAAGGCGGATCGTAGTACTTGCTGTCAATGACGCTGGCCTCAATTCCATGGGAAATGGGAGCAGATTCCGCTGCGGTCCGCACCGGAAGTCCGATAGCCAGCCGAAGCCTCTCTCCTATAATTGCTCTCTCCAGGAAGATGCTCTCTCTGTAGGTAGCCTTCTCACCAGGCAGAATCTTATAGGGAAGCTCTTCAATTTTTTTTCCATAATCTCCTCCCTCATATGCCAAACGGGCTACTTCTGTAAAAACCTTCCTGCGAATGTCAGTTACGGATGTATAAATTCCTCTCATTCTCAGATCTCCTATCCATTTATTCCTCAATATGACTCCGCACTCTAGTATAGTCTTTTTTCAGCTAAAAAACAACGGAAAAACTGCATTTATCAGGGTACATAAGAAAAAGCCGCCAATACCGGAGTCCCCGGTATTAACGGCTTCCTTTTGTTCCGTTTGTCTACTGAATCCACACACCCTGGCCGTCTACACGGTAGCCATCGGGAGTTGTGGCTGATTCATACATTTTGCCTCTGCTTCCGTCGGATACAGGATTGAAGTAGTACCATTTGCCCTCAATCTGCTGCCAGCCGGTAAGCATTTTTCCGCTGTCATCACAGAAGAACCATCCGGAAAGAGCCGGATCATAGATAAATCCTGTCTTCATATAGCCATCTGCGCCTATGGCGTACCAATTTCCGTCAACCTGCACCCATGCTGGAAGTTCCTGTCTGGTTCCGTTTATATCCGCGCTTATAACTCCGGCAATGTAATTTCCATCGTGCCCCCAAAGTTTCCACAAAACAGTTCCATCTGCACTCTGCTCAGACTGCCACTGCATTGATCCGCTGCTATTTGAGCTGACTGCACTGCTGTTCTCGTCATCGCTGTTATCTGATCCGGATGTCTCTGGCTGACTTGGAGTTTCCGGTTCCTCTGGATTCTCTGGCTCTTCTGGGGTTTCCGGCTGATTTGGATTGTTCGGTTCATCGGGATTATCCGGCTGGTCTGGATTGCCTGGTTCATCGGGATTATCCGGCTGGTCTGGATTGTCTGGCTGATCCGGATCGGCCGGATCAACGTGAGGCACTTTTATGGAAAACTGATTGCGTTCTCTGAACAGCTTGCCTTCCGCTGTTGAAAACCAGTTAATATCTACCTGATCGCTGTCTTCATGGAAGGTTAACAGCATCATCATTCCAAGACCATAATCCAGATCAATTCCCTGAGCGTCGCATAGAAGGGAAGTAACCTGCTGACCGGCTCCGTTTTCATCTGTATGGGCAATCACATCCGGGAATCCAATGTGTCCGCCCATGGCAAGGACAACGTTTGGATTATCCGCTCCAAGCTGCTCCCAAATTTCCGAACCATCCATTCCGCTTGATATGTAAGCGCTGGTATAGTCAAGATCCTGGTCATTTAAGTGAGTTCCATCCCAGTACATAAATGCGTGGGCAGTAAGAATTACGTTCTTGTCTGGATTTGCCTTGATAATTTCATCGGCCCAGTCAATGGCCCCCTGAGTAGGCGCCCAGCCAAGAGAGAAAATCAGATACTCTCTGTCCCTTGCTGTTATTTCCCAATAAGTGCTGTCCAGCTCTTCTTTTCCCAGAACCTCATTTTCATAGGATCCGCCGAAGTAAGCCCGTCCCGCAAAATCGCTGTATGGGAATGTTGTGTTAAAACTTGTATGATCGTCATGGTTTCCCCTCATTGGCATCCATGGGATTTCTGCCTCATCAAGAATCTCCATAGCGTTCTTGGCAGTTGTCCACTGATTTTCATAATTGGAGTTCACCATATCTCCCATATGCATAACAGCCTGTATATTATAGGTATCTTTGTTGTCAGCAATCCACTGAGTCAAACCTTCATACTTTTCCGGATATTCCTGTGACAAAAACTGTGTATCCGGCAAAGCTACAATGCTGTAATCTCCCTGAGCAAATCCAGGATCAATCCAATCTACAAAGGCAGCTGCATCATTTCCTTCTTCTGACAGGTCTTTATAAATGCTGGCCTGGGGATCATCAAATACAAGACCTGCCATCAGTCCATTTCCTTCTGTCCCCAGATCTGCAGGATCTGCTTTCAGGGAAGCTATGTCTTCCTGAATCTCCTGCTGAGAGCGTACCGTTGACCACACACTTACATTGGCAATCTCACCTTTAAAATACTGGGCATTGTAACCGGAGTCTTCCACAGTTCCGCCGGTTCCCCGGTAGTCCCCTCCCACTTTCAAAGCCTGCGCTGGAACAACAGGGGTAAAGGTACAGTCTGTTTTTTCATCTGCCAGTACACCGTTCACATAACAGCGTACGGTATCATTTTCATCATCAAAGGTTACCGCAAGGTGAATCCATTCATCCTGCCGAAGATCAACGCCGCTGAACACAATACTCTGAACTCCGTCGCCAGGCTGATTTCTCCGCTCCTGCTGCCAGTACAGACGGGGATGTCCGTCTTCATATACCTCAAGGTTTACATATCCCAGATCGTAATCATAATATCCGGCGTTCATGTAGTTTCCTACAATAACGCCTCCCCTGCCTTCCAGATCCTTTGGAAGCTTAATGGTAGCCTCTATGGTTCTTGGAACATCCGTCAAACGGTTTGCCATTGCCAGCTGATCCGCCGGATTCTCAAAGGAAATCCCTGTCATATTCTCAAATCCGGCTGACTGATAAATGTATTCCCAGCCTGCGTAAATGGCCGTATCTGTCCAGACGGTATCTGTCTCAAAATCCCAAGGCTCTGTGCAGTTGGCATCCCGGTACCAGCCGGTAAAGCGAAATCCTTCTTTTGTTGGATCCTCCCCCTGAGGCGGGTTTACAATACCTCCGTCCTCAACGGTAATTTCCATATCGCCGGCCGCGCCGGTTCCCCCTCTCAAATCAAATGTGACAGTATGGGTCTGATCATTTTCAACAGGCTCTACGCGGATAGAATCAATGTAGTAGTCCTGGGTTGTTCCCCAGCCGCAGAATCCGATGAATCCGGCATTGGTGTTCCAGCCATCCCAAATTGTACTGCTGTCTGTTCCGTCAATCAATGTGGTGTATTCTGTCTCATTGTCAGCCTTCACCTCAACGGTTACGCTCTTGCCTTTGTAAGTAATTCTGAAATCATACCATGTATCCGCGGTTAAAGAATACTCCTCATCCGTCCATGGATCCGCCCAGTCATTGCTGTCTCCGTCTTTCATCTGAGCCAGGATTGTTGGCTGGCTGTCATTTCTCAATGCAATCCAGTTGGCGCTGTCCCCCTGGACGGAGCCTCTGAAGCAGAGACCAAAAACAGGATTAGAGGAACCGCTTACTTTGGCTCTTACCTCATATACAGCATTATCTGTATAGGGAACGCCGTCGCCGGTTAAGAATACAGGGTTATTCTGGGACATATCAGAAAGTTTAAGAACGCCGTCTTCCACAGTGGCTTTGGTAAACAGCCCTCCGTTTATATTTCTCCACTGACCAGTTTCTCCGTCTTCAAAATCCATTTCAAAGACATCCTCTGTTTCCTTATCTGGCTCTTCAAAGTCAAGCTGGAATCCGGAAAGCTCAATGTTCACATCACCTGCCAGATCTTCCACCAAACCTCCATTTTGGCTGGACAGATCCCATGCATGAGACAGGCCGTCTTCGGATCCTGTTATACCATAAGAGGCATGGTCCTTTACCTCCTCCTCACTCAAAGCGTGATCCCAGAAACGAATCTCACTAAGCTCTCCGTCTAAATAGAAGGCGCCGCTTCGGTAGTCTGTTCCCAGTCTGGTAGGTTTCTGTGTAACTGAACCTTCTTCCTGGAATTCAAAGGATCCCAAAGGCTCCTCCCCAAGAAGCTGGCCGTTGATATAAGCCTTTACAGAGTGAGCCTCACGGTCTCTTACAATGGTAATCAGCATCCACTCATCGGTACAGATATTAATATCCGCCTCATTATTTGTTCCGTCAAACTTACAGTTGGAAAGGGATCTTCCGTCGCTTCTGCATTCCCAGTAACGCAAGGTGTTATCCGCATTTACTTCTATGGACCAACTTAAGGTCCCTCCCCCATAGTTTCCCAGAATAATCTGTCTGCGGTCTTCTCCTGACTTCAGCTTCGCCCACACCTCTATGGTCTCGGGAACTTCCACAGATTCAGACAGCTGCGCGTACTCTTTCTCATCTTCGTTAAAAACAAGCCCCTCCTTTGGGGTAATAAGCTCATCCTCAGTTTTTGGCTCTCTAACTGTATTTTTATCCTTTCTCACTGCATCAGAGGGAGTTGCCGGCTCCTCTGCTCTGTCCGCATCAGAAGGCGTAGAAACCTGTTGTACCGCTGCTTTGCTTTCCTTTGCGTAAAGGGGAGCGCTTACTCCTCCTCCCACAGTTGTCATAGCAATGGAAGCAGCAAGTGTAATGGCCAGTTTGTTGTTCATTAAATGACGTTTTACCATGATATTCTCCTTATTAATCTTTTGGCTCATTCCTTCGGGTGTCACAGTTTTTTCTTAATCCATACGAATATCCGTTCAATGGTGTAAGCTACTAAGAACACAAACAAAATTGCAAGTCCGGCGGTTCCATACTCATAGCCCTGAAGGTTTCTGGAAATGACGAATCCCACTCCGCCAGCTCCTACCATTCCAAGAATGGCGCATTCTGAAAAGTTTGTCTCCAGTCTCATTCCCGTCCACGCTACAATTTGGGAAAATGCCGCAGGAAGCACCGCATTGGTAAAAATACTGAATCGGCTGGTTCCCGTTACTTCCAAAGCCTCCAGTGTCTCATCGGGAATACTTTCAAAACTCTGAGCAAAGGATTTTGTAAAGAAAGCGGTGGTGTGAACACAAAGCCCGGCAACTCCGGCCTCCGGTCCCATACCGAGACAAACCATCATTAACAGCACCCATACCGGTGTGGGCACAGCTCTTAAAAAGGTGAAAAATGATTGGGTCAGCACGGAAAGCCAGCTGAGGCGAAAAATATTTCTTGCGGCCAGCATTCCGAAAAGAACGCCCAGAAGAAGACTGTAAAGCAGTGACAGCACCGCAATGGAAATGGTTTCCAGCATAGAAGAAAGAATCAGATCAAGACTAGAAAAATCAAAATGGACCAATTCCCAAAACACACCGCCCACATCCGGCGTTCTGGATAAAAGTTTCAGCCAGTCAATCTGCAGATACACAAGACTGATTACGCTCAGAATCCCAACCGCAATTAAAAAACCAGGAATAAATTTATTTCGCTGAGCACATTTCACTGATATTTTATTTTTTTTGTCTCTGACTACATGCAAATTCCAGTCGATTGGTGCGTCCATTCCAGAATTAGCGGTGCACCTATTCTGAAATAGCGGTGCGCTGATTCCATTCTAAACGGTGCGTTTTCTTTTATAATGAACAATGAAACTCGTTCATTACA
>DXFU01000021.1 GCA_019114305.1 Candidatus Hungatella pullicola
TATTAATGTATGTTTCCGCCTGTTCCCAGTTAATCTGTTTCCATTTGACTTTCTTCATCAGTATTGTCCTCACTTGCGTGTCTTTGAACCTAATACTTTCATAGATATCAGATTTTTCATGTAATTAAATACGTGTTGGAAGTCAGCCACCTTTCGGTCAGGACAAATCTTGAATCCTTATTTCTTACATTACATAAGAACATTCGCTTTTTCCAACATCCTCTGCCTCCTGCGTGTTGTATCTTTCTCACGATTGACCTACCCGCGGATGGGAACGCATGAGGTTTACCTTGTTTCGCTACTTCAATAATTACGATGTACTTAGATTCTGTCTATAGACCGGAGGTACTCTGTCTTTCTCTCTGTAGCACCATAGTAATTACCACAGCCCTGACCTCATGCCTTTTTGACTTAGGTGTATCAACCACATTTCACCTATTCAGCGAGTGACGACCCTTACAACAGTTCACATATGTTAATCATATACATCTTTTCCATGCAATAGAGTGGACGTGGTTTCCACTTTTCTCACTTTGTTTCGATTGCTTTGCACTGTTCATTTCTTACTAAGCACTTATCGATAGGAATACTACAAGAAAGAAGTAGTAGCATTTCTGCAATTAAAGTAACGACTTTCAAGTCGCACACTATGGACTCCTCCGACTTCTCATACCACATTTCGAAGAACTTCGCATGCGTACTTATATCTCCGATTACATACTTGTGGTTATATAATGGTATGAGATCTCTTCTGTTTCGTTATCAACTTTCATAACATTCCGCTCCCTCTACACCGAAGGGTTCTTCAATGCTATATTCCAGTATCTGCACATCTTTCATGGTCTTCGTCAGAAAGTCAGTGACTCGACTCCCTTTTGTCCCTTTACAGGGCTAACGTAACGATGCTACAGGATTCATTTTATGTTACGGACTGCTATTTTGCACCTGCTTCTCACAGGCATGCCTCGCTTCAACACAATTGGTCGCCCAAAAGCATTGGAGGTTCGCTGGCGATTACCTTGACCAGACTTTCATTGGCAAGCTGATAACAGCTTGCAGAACACACGACTTTCACCCATTAGGACATGTACCCGCCGGGCACACAATGACTAGAGGGGTACAGTCCGTGATGACTGTATCCCTCTTTTTAATTTATGACCTCTAATTTTCCCAAATATTCTCGAAGATTTTGAATAATAGAGTCTAATTCTTCTTGAATGTCCTTTGTACGTTTCCAGACTGCCTTATATTCATCCTTACGATCTCTAACGTAATCTTTAGCATCTGGGCGCAAGCGAAAATCTACAAAATCGCCCAACTGTGTTTTACACTTTAATTCTAAACTCCGAAATAGGGCTTGTACTTCAGAAGAAATAAATGGTGCATTAGAAGCAAGAGCATCTTGAAAAGCCACTACGGTGTCAAGAGCGGTATCATAACGTTTTTTGTATGTATCGTAGTCATCTCGGGAATCACGAGTAAACGAAGGAAAAAGCTGACTAACTTCTTTGACCATGTTTGCACTTTTTCCGGATAATTCACGATAAATTTCAAATTCTGCATCAAAACGTGTCTTACTCACATATGATTTGTTTCCTAATACAGTTTTGTAATCTTCCAATTCCTTGCTCAGTTTAAGCTCATATTTTTTTTGCAAGCTATTCGCTATCTCATTAACAGCAAATTTCACAACACCTGCAATTATCGCTCCTGCACCACCGAAGCTGACAATTATTGTCACCCCAATTTTAAGTATAGCATCCCAATCCATAGTTTTTCTCCTTGATCTTTTCTCTTTGGCATATTATATTACTTCGGGCCAAGTTAACCCGAAGTAATGTCAAAGCCGCGAATACTTAGAAACTAACGATTGCGATATGCTGAGCATATCGGCTACTTCTCGCTGTTTATAACCTTTAAACCAATGGCTGAAAGCTCTCAGATTAGCTTTCAGCCCAACAATTATCATAGAAGATCGGTATTTACAAAGATTTTTTCATAAGCTCATTTTTTACGATTTCAAGAATAAATTATGTACAGCTTAGTGTTCAGACTCATAAACACTGATACCCCATTCAATATCCTCTTGATCAGCGGGATCATCAAAAAAACTATCCCAATATCCCCACGATGACGTACCACTAATGATTTGATACATACCAGCAGCACTCTTTAATATCGATGCAGGCCAAACGGCTCGCCCCACATAACCATAATGGAAATTTCCAATGGTTTCTCCATCCATATTAACCTTTAAATCTTCCATGTAATATAGTGTTGAAGTTCCCATATAACTTTTATAATCCCAAACTCCTCCTGATTTCACCCTTTCCGCAAAATACATTCCTGCTGTATAATTTCTTTCTGTAAAAACAGCATTATCATAAACTGCTCGCAATTCTGCAGCATGATTTCTTGCTTCTGTCATAATGCTAGCCGTTGGAATACGTCTCGTTAATGACGCCCTTTCTGGGTTTTCTACAAAATATAATTGTAAGTTCTGATCTACAGTAACAGCTTGAAGTTCAACTAATACATTAATTTTATCAATGAAAGATGTGACTGTATTCATCTCATTATCGTTTAACTGCAACCCCTGCGTATTCAGAGTAATGGTGCCATCGCTGTTTCTTGTAACCTGTTGGATGTTAGAAATGATATAAGCGTAAGCGTCTTCATCGGAATCTATCGATGAGATATCTGCATTAGCCGCCTTCTTGTATGCCTCCAGATATATCTCATTTATATTTTCAATTGGATCCTCTTTATTAGCAGCAGCTGCTGAAAATGATATGCATAAAACGAACATACAAAAAATCGAAAAAAGAGCTACCAACTTCTTTTTCATAGAACCCCTCCATAATTATATGACCATTGACCATATTATCCAGAAATATCCTACACCTATTAGAGAAGACACATTTACTGCTATTGTTATAAGCAACTTCCAATGTAAACCAAATAGAAAAAGATTCCGAATAGAAACTACAGCTAAAATGAGTTGTATTATAAAAATTGCTCCAGCAATAATTCCTATAGGCCACATGCCTAAATATATTGGCCCAACGATATACCATATAACAGTTATTAAAAAAAACAATGTTGCATATATCGAAAAATATAAGCATTTATTTACAATGTTCATATATAGTGTCACCTCTTAATATTAAAAGCATATAAACTATAAGAATATGTAACCATAGTTTATGCGCTTATTGTTCGGTGAAGAAAAAGCATACATAAATGCCCAAATCTACAATATCAATTCCTTGTGATAGCCATTATTTTATTGAATGCTTACATTTAAAGGAGTGCGGAAAGAAAAAACTGCCGGAAAATACGATCAAGTTGTTCAATGTATTGACATTGATTTTCCGGCAGCTTCTTTACCTATAATACATCCAAAGCAAAGATAAAAATAAATTTGGCAGAATGATTAATCCGCTCGTAATCCCAATTAAGATCAAACAGGCCCGGGCAAAGCACCTGCGTATAATATCATCCGTTTGACGAAAAGACCATACAAATAGTAAGATGACATTTACAATGGGGATTAATAAGAGAAATAATATTTTTAGCCAATATTTTATACTCAATTGGGCATTCCCGATAGCGCAATATCTACTTGCCCGTTAAATACATTTGTTGTTACAGTTGGAGTAGCGTTTCCAACAGTTATCCATTGATTTTCTAATATGGTTACATCGGCTTGTCCTGAAACATTAGCTGCCAAAGTTGGTGTTGACGTAGCTCTTCCAATAGAAAGTTGTTTGTTTCTTACATTAACAAACGTACCCTCATATGTTAAATTGCGTGCATTCTCAATAGTCCACTGATTTCCGCTTTTAACTAAATCAAACATATAAGTTAAACGGCAAACTTCGACCCCCATAAAATTCCAATGACCTTCAGTGGTCCACGATCCTTCACTTGCTACTTCTGATCGAGTCATTGCCGGCGGTGTTATTGTAATAGTTTCAGTAATTCCATTATCTAATGTTCTTGTGATTGTTTTGGGCGTATTTAAGTTATCTTCATTTAAATCAAATGTTAAATGTAAATTCTCATTATTCTTCACGTTGGCCAGTGAAGTTATTCCCATGTTAAAAAGTAGTAAACTTGTCATTGCTAAAGCAATTATTTTTTTTAAAGTATTATACATGATTCTCCTTCTTTCTATTTAACTGAATTTTAAAATATTCATCTTAAATTATATTGTTATCTGCATTGGAATCATCTCTTTCTTAGCATGTTTTCATAAAATAACAAAATGAATGGTCATCGGAAGCTGTTACTGCATATGTAACATACATACTTCCACTTTGCGAGGAATAATTTATTCTTTTACCGGCGGAAAAATTAAAAATGGCTGGTATAATAAAGTTTAAGTGCCTTTAATCCCTTACTCAATTCGAATTGTGCCTGTAATATGTATACTACTTCCACTGTTATTTTTAATCTGCACTGTATAGTCAGCATCATTAGGTACTGTATATATACTTGAAATTATTCCTTTCTTCGATGAATAGCTGACTCCTCTTCCTGCCGAATTCATAATCGTTAAAGTAAAACTATCACTAGAATTATCCGCCATTAAAGAGGAAGAAATTTCTTGACCTTTGCTCAAAGAAACATCCGAAAAAGTTGCTACTTCTCCTTTTCCAATAACTACATCCACGTTATTAATTCCGCGTTGGGCAAAATTAAGTACTATTTCATCAGCATCAGAAGAGCTAGTCGCTTCACTTTCAATTGCCATATCCCACGTTTTATTATCTACTTGTGCAGATTGATAATATTCGATGGACTTTTCATGTACATTTTTAACCCCCATTACTGAAGCATATGCCGTTATAGGACATAACGCCACAATACCGGTTGCTACCACAATAAGATATTTGCTTGGTTTTCTCCTCCATGGTTTCATAATTTGATAAACTCTCCTTTCTATTTCTTTTTTGCTGCTATTAGTCAGCATCATAACTGGTTCATAAATTAAATGGCTACTGGCGAAAGACACGATCATTTTCGCATACTCGGCACGCTCTTCTTTGTCTAGTGATTGCGTTACCTCAGCATCACATGTGTATTCACAATAATCGTACACTCTATTTATGTAAATATGAATAATAGGATTAAACCAGTTTATACATTTAACTGTTGCAGCTATATTCTTAAACAATATATCTCTGTTCTTTAAATGTATGACTTCATGATAAATTGCCATTTTCAATTCAGTATCAGTTAATGAACTTGTGTCGGGAAGAATTATCTTAGGCTGAGAAATTCCGGTTAAAAAAGGAGAATCAACGTCTTCCAATTTTAATACATCAACGGTTTTACAAATCTTATTTTGACTTACAATTTCATCTTTGAAATCAATTTCTCTTTTATCTGCTTTCTGGCACCTTGACAAGACTTTTTTTAAAGTTCTCCTTGATTTTATAAAAATGGAATATGCGTTTATACATACGCCGATAATCCATATAATTAAGATCCAAAATGTCAACTGCTCAAACTGTGGAATATCAAGCAACTGCTCATATCCAATATTTATCCATTTAAAGTCATCTCCTCTAATCTCATGCGTTGCTTGATGAATCACTGGCCACAAAATTCCAGCCAATGAAATTACCGGGACCAAATAAAATACCGTGGTCATTTTCATCAAAAAAAGTAATATCCGGTTTGCTCTTCCTTTTGACATTTTTTCAAGGATTAATATCTCAAGAAACATAATTGTGGCGGAAATTGTTGCCGATAATACGATCAAAAGAAGACTATTCATTCTCATCGTCCTTAATTCGGTCTATTAAATCATATAACTCATTAGCTTGATCTTTCGTGAGCCTTTTTTTGCCACAAAGAGAAGCTATAAGTTCTCCTAGTGATGATACCCCCATAGTTCTTTGGACCTTATCTTCCATCAGCATTCTTTCATACTCGCTCATGGTCATCGTTGCTTTATAAATCACTTGCCGTCCAGTTCTTTCGGCTCGAACATACCCCTTTTCTTTAATGTTGTGAAGAATTACACTTTTTGTACCAAGCGCTTGTGGAAATTCATTATAGATATCACCGCTTGATACACCATCGGGATATTTCCATATATACTGCATAAACAAATATTCCATTTCTGACAACTTCTTTTTATCCATTATATTTTCCTTCTTGTTTATTTTCTTATATATTATCATAAGAAAATAATAATATCAAGCCTTCTTTTTGTTAAAATTTTTACATTTTTCTGTGTATAATCCTTCTATTTGTTTCCGTCATCACTTCATTAGTTCTTTCATAATTAGGATTATCTGGAAGCGGCGTTTTTTATCACATACTTAAGCCGCGCTTCCAAATAATCCACCAGTTCAAAGAACGCTGGTCTTACCTGATCGTTCTCAATATTGACTTTGATTCTGGGTTTATTCTACTATAATCACTACTGTGAATCATTATAAGATTCGTCAATATCTCAGTGTAATCAATAGCCATTTGCCACGCTGGAAGTATGTTCACTGCTTTCGATCACGTTCTCGAATTTCGCAAAATCTTTCTGATCCAATTCAGAGAACAAACAGGCCAAATAGTTGAGCTCGTCAAGATAGACAGATAGTCATAGAGTCTCAACGTATCTCGGTCAAAGTTGGTAATGAAAAATGCCTCATATTGTACTCCGTCTATGCCAATGTGTTTTAGAAACACCTGCATATCCTCTGTGGCAGTGGGGAATTTCGGCGTTTTTCCTACTAGCTTGCCCTCGTTGTGTTTCCACAGGCACGTGATATAGGCTTCAAAAGGGAACCGTCCGATTGCTTATGCCGTCAACCGTACTTCTCCTGGATTTGTTCCCTGCCTTTCAATCGTGTAATAGTAAGAGCCTGTTTCTACCCGAACATACTCATCTGCGATTTCCAAAATCTTCTTAACACGATCTGTCCAGTACATAATATTGCCTGAGATATAACGCAATTCTTCCCCAACCTTAATCGGGAGCTGTACATCCCCGGATACATAAATAATTCGTTTCGTTTTTAACTCCGTTTTCAAGTTTGAATTCCTCCTTAATCTTTCGGCCCTTCTCACCTCTTCACTCTTCTGTTTCCTATTTCCTACTATCCTCCTTCCGTATTGCCGCTCCTTTAAACGCAAAAAAGACGCCACATTCCATCAAAAAATGTGCGTCTTTCTTTGCAATCAATATGATAAATAATCCCCAGTTTCTCAATCGGTAAATGCTTCCCTACATACTGAAAGGAACAAAAATTTAATATACCTCATTCGTTTTTGAGATATAGAAATCAATACATTTTTATAATAACACTATATTTAGAGTTGGTCAATTGCTGTTACTCGATATTTTGTATGTAAACAGCACTTATCGACAATTTTACAAATATGGATTAATATAATTTTCCCATATATCTTTTACAACATCTTCCACTGACATATTGCCTTTTCCTCCAACAAAAGACAGCTGTGACGATAAGTACAATTTGCCATTTACATTTTTAGCAGTATACATGCCGTTCCATGAATTTCCACCAGAGCCATAAAAATGAAGGTCTGTAGATATTCCAATATCCATTGTCCCAAAGCCTAGCCCTAAGAATATTCTTAAAGTTTTGATTAGTTTCCCTGCTTTATAAAACTGATAAAAGTAGTTTCTCGAATCATTTTTTTCTGTTACCACCTGGTAATACGAATATTGTTTCATTAACTGTTGACATAGTTCCACCATAATGTTATTTATTTCCTGGAAACTCTGTGACATAAACTGGTTAATTTCAAAGTCACTTATATCTGTATTTCCCATCTGAGATGAAATTCCGAGAGAATCAAAAAGTGAATGAGATGTATTTCTAGATACCCATGCTGCCGAATCATTACTAATTAAATTTTTTTCTCTCAGTTTTTCTTCGATTGCAGCAGAAACATCCCCGATAGCAGGATTATTCATATCCGCAACAGTTTCCAAAAATTCTGCTACATTAGACGAGATATCCTGCGCTCTTTTTAAATCTTCTCCCAGCTTGCCCAAATTTTGAGGCTGAATTCCTATCAGGCTATCACTTAACTTCTCACATTCGCTTTGCCAATATTTTACATATTTTGCACGAGTGGCAGGTTGATATATGCTGGAATTAATCACTGCAGGGAAAATTTTATTTCTGTAATCCCTGCTTCGCATAACCTCTAGAACTTCATACATGCAGTTAAAGGATTTTAAATATGCATCCGAAACCAACAGAATTGTGTAATCCATGTGTGATATAGATTGCATATATTCCTTAATACTATTCCAAGGGCCAATATCAATCTTATCCTGATGAAGAGTGATATTACTATTTTTCCTAAGAGTTCTTCCAACATTTTCAGCTATCGCTTCATCTGCCCAGCAGTATGATAAAAAGATTTCAAACTTCGCCATCTCACTTCTCCTTTACAGCTTGTTTTATTTCAATTCTATCATTCTGTTAGGTTAATGTCTATATTGCATATTTTATTGACAAATCTATTAAAACTACTTGAGTATGCTCCGCTCTTATTGACATCGGCTATTTAACTTTGTGCCACCGTGGCACAAACTCTACTGCTATCAGATAATCCCCTTTTCATGCCATCCTCCGTCGTGCATATCATGCCGAACTTCCTGTTGATAATAATGGTTCATCGTTGACGGGGCATTATATAACGCAGTCAGCATATACGCCTTTATATTGCTGATTTTTGCAGTTGCAGCATGCATGCAGTCAATAACATACAGCAAATGACTGCTGTTTAACTTCAAAAATTGAGATTTAACCAGTTCATAAGGGTAATCGGCCCCCGCAATCCGAACAAATGCTCGTTTCACGCACACGGTTTCACAAATTACCTCAAACAGTTCGTTGAACAGTTCCTTATCCGGCCAGCTCGATTCCTGCATATACAAATCATATTCGAGATTAGAGCGAATGATGCCCATGTAGCGCCGTACTTCATTCATTTGCTCGATCTGGGCCGCAGTTTCTGCTGCGTCTGTTGATGGATTGATTGGATTGATATTGTTAATATCAGTCTTATTATACTCAGTATAATTAGAGGCAAGCTCTTTTACTTCCGCAGGATAAATTTCTTTACCTTCAGGGGTAAAAATTTCTTTCTTCTGCAAATCAATATTTTTTACTTTTGGAAGTTCAGTATTTTTACTTTCGGAAGTCAATTTATTTTCCTTCCTGAAGTAAAGACTTTTTACTTCTGGAGAAACAAAGCAGTTGTCCGAATTCTCTGGGATATTTTCCTCTGGTTGCTCTTCAGGGACAGAGAAATTTTTGACATAAATGATGTCCGGCTTTCCCAGCCCCCTGCGCTTTTTCTCAATCAATCCAATCCCCTTTTCTGCATCCAATTCACGCATAATCTTTATGCAGGTCGGTTTCGAGCATCCCAAATCCTCCATCATGTTTTCGATTGTATAGATGATATATGCCCGATTTTCCTCGTCGAACCATCCGTTTTTCATGGATAAGGACATTCGATCCAGCATCAGCCCATACAAAAGCTTTGCATCACTACTGAGCCCTTTAAAACGTTTATCCTTAATCAACAGTCTGGGGACACGGTAAAATGCGAATTGTTCCGCTTCTGCTCCATAATAATATGTAAATTTGATTGGCTCAGCCATAATTCAGTCCTCCTGCTCTTCTATCGGCTTCTGTTAAAGCCAAAAGCCGGCAACAGATACACCTGCCCCGACTCTTAGCTTTTTCCTGAATGAGTACGGGATTAGTATCTCATCCACTTTTCTTAGGATTACTTCCTATTCCGTATATTCTGGATAGCGTATCTTGATTGCTTCCCAGAAATATGGTGCGTATAAGCAGCAGAACAGATTTGCTGCGGTATATTCGTCACATTCATCCAACTGTTCTTCCAGATGCTCATAATCATAGATACTGGGAGTCCCCCCGTTATATAAATTAAAGGCCAAACGAACCACTTTAAGACTTCCAGATGTCTGCCACCCTTCATAAAGACAGCTTGTTTTTACATCTCCTGTTTTAAAATCGTAAATGCGGTCAATATTTCTTCGTGTATCTGCATTGATTCCCAGGCAATAAATCAGGGAAGCATGATATACATCCCGCTGCCGGCATTTTATTAAATGTGTTTCATAAAAGTTTTTGTGTTTTTTATCGTAAAAGATCATAAGTTCCTCCTATTCTTTTTCCTGCCAGGTATCCCTGTAATGTTCCAACAATTTACGGCTTTCTTCTTCATACCCCCATAAAATCCCGTCAATCGCATTCAGAGCGCTTTCTCGCCAGCGAAAATAGGTACTGCGGTTAATTTGAATATTTTGCGGAAGATGAGACTCCACTTTATGAATAATTTCCGCAATATTGGCCGGCTGATACGGACACATATAGGTGTAGTACAAAATCCAGTAATTTCGTTCGCCCTGGGGGTGATACTTCCTCATAAGTTCAACCGATTCGTCAATCAACTTCAAAAAGCGATTGGAACTGTTAATAGCCTCAACCCTGGCAGCTATATTGGCTTCATCTTCATTTAAATCCATTCCTGCTTGGTATAAAGAATCAAGAAACTCATCCACATCTGTCCCATATTCTTTCCGGAAACGGTGACTGACCTGCTTAATCTGTACCTGCATTCTCCACGATACGGAACGGTAAATTTTAAATAATGCAATTACATTATGATAAACACCTGTTTCTTTGCTTCTCGTTGTAATAATTCCACTTTTGCCCATAATTTTATCCTCCAAATTCAGTTCTCGTGTTTTTAAAAAATATTGCTTTGGAGAAGTATGGGAAGAATTATTATTTTTGCGGTCAGCTTTGTGCCACCGTGGCATAAAGCTGACCATTGCCTAATAAATTAGTGCCTTGTTGATTTCCATGAATCCAGTAATTGAAAAATAATTTCCATCATCTGCTCTTTCGTATATCCATTTGGGAAATATTTCCGAATCTGGTTAGCTGAGATTGTAAAATCCAACTGTTCTGTTTTTCTATTAAGAATGCTTTTTACTTTTTCATAA
Organism: Candidatus Hungatella pullicola; assembly: GCA_019114305.1. GTDB lineage: Bacteria > Bacillota > Clostridia > Lachnospirales > Lachnospiraceae > Hungatella_B > Hungatella_B pullicola. The sequence goes on from DXFU01000021.1 coordinate 11,045, forward strand.
GTCAGAATCCCTTGCTCGCTCTCTCGTTTCAATTCCAGTGCTTGTCTTTTATTCGGAGTGACTTTCTGATTCTGTATTACTTTAAAAATCCATTCCTGTTCTTCCAGTTGCAAAAATGACAGGCTTTCTGCAGATGTCAGCTGCAGCATTTTTTGGTCTACACATTCCAGCAATGGTGGAATCAGATAAGTCAAACGTATATATCGGAATACCGTTCGATAGCTGTCTTTTGACTGGCTTCCCACCATTTCCGCTGCTAAATGACCGTCTTTTTTGCCCTGATGCTTCAGTGCTTCCATTTTCATGCGGTAAGCTCTGGCTTTCTCCGATGGCAAAAGATTCTCTCTGTGAAGATTAGAATCCACAACTATAATTGCAGCTTCATCATCCGTCAGATCTTTTACGATAACCGGCATTGAGTTTAATCCAGCTAGTTCACTGGCTCTTTTCCTCCGATGGCCGGAAATAAGTTCATACCCATTCCCAGCTTTTCTCGCTAATCCGGGATTTAATACACCATATTGCCGGACACTCTCGGCCAGTTCATCCATTGACCGATCATCCTGTACTCTGTATGGATGATTGTGAAACGCATGTAACTGTGATAACGGTATTTCCTGTACTTCTCCAGGCACTTTTTCTGAATCTGCCGAACTGCCAAACAAATCCTCAAAAGAAGTGAGTTTAATTTTTTCTGCACTACGCCTGCTCATTGGCCAGCACCTCCTCTGTTAAAGCCTTATATCCTTCAGCCACAATTCCATTTGGTGCATGCAGAAAAATACTTTTCCCTTCTGCACTGGTTTCAGCTGCTTTGATGGACAATGGAATACTGCTTTTGAATATGTGAATTTGCTCTCCGTATGTTTTCCGAACGATGTCGGAAATATCTTTTGCAAAGTTCGTTCTCCGATCTACCTTTGTAAGTAAGATTCCCTCAATCTGCAGCTGTGGATTTAAGTGCCGATGAACCCTGCCAATGGTCTTAATTAACTGCTGCAGTCCCTTTAACGGCAGATATGCGGCTTCAACTGGAATCAGAACGCTGTCTGCCGCAACAAGAGTGTTGATTGTCATCATTCCCAATGACGGCATTGTATCAATCACGATATAATCATAAAAATCGCGGATCTGGTTGATGTATTGACGAAGAATCGTTTCTCTGCTCATAACATTCACCAGAGTTGTTTCCAAGCCGGCCAATTCAATGTTAGCAGGCAGAAAATCCACTCCTTCCTCATGCTGCAGTATTCCGTCTGAATAGTTAAATGTCTCATCATTCACAATTTTTTCCATAATATTTACCAGAGTAAAGTCAAGTTCGTCTGGCTCCTGGATTCCCAAACTCGCTGTCATACTGCCCTGTGCATCGGCATCAATCAGCAACACCTTTTTCCCGGCTCTTACCAGTCCGATTCCTAAATTAACTACCGTTACCGTTTTTGCTACTCCTCCCTTTTGGCTGGCTACTGTTATTACTTTTCCCATTTATTCTTTGTCCTCCTTCCAAATAAAAAAGGATACTCTTCACGAATATCCTTGCTTGTTTAAAAATATTTGTTTCATATGCAAAATACCTTTGTGTAGGCTAATCTTTTGCAGAAAATAATTACGGCCGCTTAAAAAGCGGCCGTAAAGTCCTAATAATAATGACTGCATAAAAATTTATCAATTTCTCATTAAATGCATACTTTGTTTTCGTCGCGTACAAAAAAATCGTTAAAAATCGGCGATAATTTGTGCGACAGCGACAGTATCAACTTGTAGCACCAAGTACAATATATAGAGATCCAATGTTTAAAAACAGCTATATATTGTATATCATTCATTCTTCTCATTCGCATCGGGGAAGCACATGGCAAAGCGGATGTCTACCTTTTTCGGGTCCTTAATGACCTCGTTGATCTCACCCCCGATATAACGGGCTGGTTTGTCAATACTTAATAAAATTTCATCGCTTAAAGCAAGCTTTTTCATGTTTTAAACACCTTTTCATTGTTCAATTTATACAATTGCATTTTTCTTGTTTTGGCGCTTTTCCAGGTGATTAGGAATCGGAACTGCACCTCTTTTTTGGGACAGTTTGCCATTTTTCTGCTCCCAAAACCTGATTTTGACTCAAAGCAGGAAAAGCAGGACGATTTTGCATAATCATGCAGTCATTGAATCATAATCTTTGTCAATAAATGGGCGATAATCTGCACATGCAGGTTAGCGTATGGAAGTCAATGGAAAAACTTTTCCGGCCAAACTGTCTATCAATATAAATGGTATTTGATGGAAAGTCAATATCAGAATACCCAAGCCCTAAATTATTTAAATTGACTGTACGTTTTACAAATCTCCAGCTATCATTAACAAATTGTACTTCATTCTCCATATATTACCCTCCACGAGCATTTAAAATGGAGCAATTGATAATTCGTATAAATTGTACTATAGGTATATTGATCTGTCAAAGTGTTCTTAATCTGTCTATTTATAATACGGCTGTAATCCTGTAATTGGTTCCATCTTTAATCACACGAAAAGGAGGTTTATCTTTATATACTTTTCGGATATATTCATAGGCTTTTGATTCTTCTTCTCCATTGTGGCTTGCAATTATATCTTTGGGCTTGAAGAGAATCTCCTGCTGTGTATCTATTCTTAAAGCCTTTGCCATATTCAGATAATATTGGGCTTTCAGCCCCTCTTGGCACATATAGCTGCCTACGGTCTTATCGGAAATCCGCACCCCTAACGGCGCAGCAGACGGGTTATCTTGGGTGCTCCATTGTTTTGGTGGGAGCGGTCATAGAGCTCGCGGATCCGCTTTTTTATGGCTTCCTTATGTATATCTCTCTGGGAAGGCGTATATTTTTCCAGTATGCTGATGTTTTTTTTAGGATATCCAGGGCATCCTGTGCATCCCGCAGCTGCCTGCGCAGGCGGGCAATCTCTTTGGCTTCATCGCTTTCAAAGTTTCCGCTCCCTCGGGTAGGGACAGAACCATTATGTTCCTCATACTCTTTTTTCCAGTGTTTCAGAGAATCATAGTATTGCTGTCGTTTTGCCATCGGTGGGAGTCCGCCGTTGGCGGAGCAGATCCGCCGGTTATTCCAATAGCTGATGAAATATCTCCAGATGATTGTCCTGAGTTCGTCCGTAGTCATTTTTTCTGTATCATAACGGTCATACAGCAGTTCTGATTTCATCCTCGCCCACATACTTTCGCAACGGGCATTATCGTGACATCTGCCGCCTGCGCTGTTCATACTTTGCTGTATGCCGTACTGCCTGATTGCACTCCGATAAAGCTGGCTGGTGTACTGGCTCCCCCTGTCACTGTGGATAATGGCTCCGCAGATACCAGGGTATGCTTTTGCAGTATTTTCCAGTGCCTGCACACATAATGGCGCCTTCATGTTAGTATCCATCGCCAGGCCAATCACACTCGCATCAAAACAGTCAAAAACAGCAGAAACATACAGTTTCCCATCACTGGCTTTAATCTCTGTTATATCGGTGACACATTTGGTCAGCGGTTCCTCCGGATGGAAATCACGCTTTAAGAGATCGTCTGATTTTCTGGCTTCCCTGTCCGCTTTTATGATCCCGTTTGGCCTGCGTCTGGGATGATGGCTGATCCCGATCTCTTCCATGATGCGGTAAACAGTCCGTTCGCTGGGAATATCCACATGTTCCGGAGGCCTCCATGTCTATACCTGATACATGCGGATCCGACCATAAGTATCATTACATTCATCTTCTTCAAGAATCTGCCTCATGGCATCCGCCAGAGGCTGATATTTCCATGGACGGTCTTTATTGGCAAGATACTGGTAAAATCCCTGTCTGCTGACATGGAGGGTTCTGCAGAAAAAGGCGATATTCCCTTTTAATTCGCCGTCTTCCGTTTTTAGCGCAATAAACTTCATTCTTTCGTTTTTGCTGACTTCAGACGGCTCGCAGCGAAAAAAGCGCTGGCTTCCTCCAGAAAGTCGTTTTCTTTCTCCAGCTGCTTCATCTGCTGGCGAAGTTGGATAAGTTCCTCATTAAGCGTCATGGCACTTTGTGGGGTCTGTGAGCCGGCTCCAAGGTCAAGATTGCCAAGACGGTTGGCCCGTACCCAGCCATACATGGTATTTTTAGCACCTTAGCTTGTCCGATTTCCTTGGCGAGCTTCACTGCCTGAACTTTGTATTCGCGGTCATACTGTCTGTTTTCTGCCATTTTTGTTCATTCCTTATTTTCTTGATTATATCTCAAATCCTTGAGTATGGAGTGTCAACTTTTTTTATACCACATCAAAAGAGAGAAAAGACGGCCAGTGGATACCGGAGAACTGTTACCGTATATCGAAGCAACGGATGCAGCGGGTGCCCTTTCAAAACAGACTGCATCAAAGGGAACAACTGTAAAATCCCAATGGAGGACCGGCAGAAAGTACTGTATGTTTCGAAAAAAATGAAAGAAAAACGTCAGGAGACAATAAAGCAGATTACCAGTGATTACGGAACACAGCTTCGAATGAATCGAAGCATACAGGCGGAAGGAAGCTTTGCAAACATTAAAGAGGATATGGAATTCAGGCGATATTTATAGTGAACCTTTTTCCAGAAAAGGTTTATTAAAGTTCGCCTTTTTGTAGAAACAGAATAAAAGGAGCGAATATTTCGGCTTAAAAATAGCAAAAAGATGCTGCCGCATCTATGATTTTCTAATCATTGATGCGACAGCTCCATAAGGTTATGCCGCTATTTACTGAATAGATTTTCCAAGTTCATACGCCTGCTGGATTTCAGGTTTATCTTTAATATCCCCCACGCTCATATTCCCACCGGCAAGAACATGGCCGAGATTTTTCCAGCGCAAATGTTCCATCAGATGGTCATAATAGGTAAGTACGTCCTCAAATCCATAACCTTCTGCGGCCATCAGCAGAGCTGAGGCCCTGTCATGTCCTCTGAGAAGGTTGCCATCGCCTTCCTCTAAAGCAAATAAACGGTCAATAGCGGTTCTGATCTGGCCACTCATATTCCAGTAGTAGAGCGGAGTTGCCAGCACCACCACATCACAATCTTTTACTGCCGGATAAATCTGAGCCATATCATCCGTTTGTACACACGGACACTCTTTACGGCTGTGCCCACCAAAGCAGCCTTTACAGCCGTGGATTTCCATACTGTCAAGAAAGAACTCTGTCACAGTATTCCCGGCACTTTCCGCACCTTCGGTAAATGCTTTTACAAGCATGGATGTATTGCCTTTCTTTCGGGGGCTTCCATTCAGTACCACAATTTTTTTACTCATATCTGCCACTCCATTTCTTTCAAATTTTTTCTGCCAGAGCAGCCGCCTGCTGGCAGCCGTCTGTTTTCTCAATATCACCTGTATTCAGAACGCCGGGAATCAGAACCTCTCCTGCCATATGCCATTTCATAAGCGCTGCAGAACGCTCCACGGGAATCCGCACACCGTCCAGAACAGACATATCATCTTCTTCACAGCAGGCAATCAGCATACATTCCTTTCCCGCAATGTCTTTTCCGGCAACACAGAATGAATACAGTTTATCAATCACTGCCTTAATCTGCGCCGGGATCGAATACCAATATACCGGCATGGAAAAGACGACCACATCAGCGACCAGCACAGCAGGGGCAATCAGATTAAAGTCATCATCAAAGGAACATGCCTTGCCTGTCTTGTAGCAGGTTTCACAGGCCTGGCAGCCGCCCACTTTCATTTTAGCGGCGTCAAACCTCGTAACACTATGGCCTTTTCCCTCCGCTGCTTTGATAAAAGCGTCCATCATGGCAAGACTGTTGCCGTTTTTTCTGGGACTTCCGGTAATTACAACGATTTTTTTACTCATTAGATTCTGCCTCCTTTGATATTTCATGGTTGCTTAAACAAAATTGACTTTTTCAGGTACTGACATTATAATCATAGCAAGAATGAAACAGAAAACAAGTACGCACATTAAAGTGCGATACTTACAATCAAGTTAAATACTTACCTAAAGGAGAGTGTAAAATGAGCAAAAGATGTATAGCAAACGAATGCCTTAGTTCAACTGGATTCAGTTACACGCTGTCATTGATTAACGGGAAATACAAAATGACGATATTATATACCTTAATGGAGTTCGGGGTAGTCCGATTCAATGAAATGAAAAAGTATATCGGTGAAATCTCTTACAAGACTTTAAGTTCCACACTGAAAGAGCTGGAAGCCGACCAGCTTGTTCATCGAGAAGAATACCCGCAGATTCCGCCCAAAGTAGAGTATAGTTTGACTGAGCGAGGCAAATCTTTAATTCCTATTTTGGATGGCATGTGTGAATGGGGAGACCAAAACAGGTTATAGATTTTACTTGCTTTCCCTTTCTTCAAAAGGGAAACGGTACCATAGGCTTATGTATAACTAATATAGTTTTTTGATGAATACTGCTATCCCCTGTCGCTGTGAAACAGCGGTTTTACATCCGGGTGTTCCTGACGGGCTATATCAAAGATTTCAAAAACGATGACGTTATTATCTGAACTTCCATCAGCATAAAATTCCCGGTTAACATAGATATTAAGAGGGGATTTTTAAACGCATTATCCTTTTTATTCGCAAATGAATATTAGTCTTACAAATCAGGCAATGATTTCCTATTTTGTGATGAACCTCTCAATCTTTTAGTCCTTTCCCCAACGGATATGCCATTACCAGATAGTTGGAGTGCTGTGTCATAGATGGAGTTCCACAGCCTTTTCCCAAAATCATTCCCTGATCACGAAAATTGAGGTAACGCACCAACGTATGATAATGGGATTCCAGTGCCTCAAACGTCCAGTCGTCACTGTTCCATGCCACAGCGAGCAAGGCAGAATGCATATGCTTTCTTTGAATACTTCCATTAAAGGAGCAGAAACGATCGATTAAGGCCTTCAACTGAGCCGACATTCCATAGTAATAGAGAGGTGTAGCAAAAACCAGCATGTCTGCTTCTAAAATCATGGGGCGGATTGTTTCCATTTCGTCCTTTTGGGCACAGGGGCCCTCATATCCACAGTGGACACAGCCGGTACAAGGATGTATCTTTGCATGTGCCGCATCGATAATCTGAATGCTGTTACCAGCTTCCTTTGCACCATTGGCAAAGGATTCTATAAGCAAATGTGTTGAGCCCTTTCGGTTTGGGCTTCCCTCCAATACGACGATTTTCATCTTACACCTCCATAAATTTTACTCAAACCCTTGGAGCAATTTTACTACCATGGACTTGGTGATCTCGTAGATGGACAGAAAAACATAATTAGTATGTGACTTTTCCAACGCTTCCCTTTGCTTCTCTGTTACTACAGTATAAGGGTATATCCCAAACATAAACGGGAAAAAGGCGAAAATAAATCCCTGCATGTCGCTGGCTGTCATGTGAGGAAAAAATTTTTCCAGGCAGCAGGTTACAGCCCGCATGGAGTTCCCATATGCAGTTTTGAAAGCGATTAAATTTTCCATCCGGCTATTCGCTTCCATATCGTAATGATTCATGGACATGAGCTTCAGCAGCCGGCTGCGCCGCTCCAAAGAATGAGCCAATTCATCTGCGAACTGGTCAGCCGACATCTGCTGATATTCTTTTTGTATCACAATCAAATCATCAATCCATGCCTCATATTCCCTCTGAAGAAGGGCAAGGAAAATCTCTTCTTTCGTATGAAAGTAATAATAAATCAGTGTACGGGTAAAAGATGTTTTTGCTCCAATATCCTTAAGGGTCACATCTTTGAAGTTCTTTGTCTCATAAAGTTCCGCGCAGGCATTAATAATTTCATCTTTCCTGGCTCGGGTCAACTCCTCTGATCCTTTTGGCATAGCTGGCACTCCTCTCACAAAACAATATCAGAAGCTGTCATACAACGCAGTTTCCGTTCATCACAATTATTATACCTATTTCTTGACATTGTGTCAAATATGAGAACCTTTTCCAAATTTCCATGCGGTCAAAAAAAGTTGTCATTTCACTTCGCTGAGAAGCTGTCCCCCGATTCCCACGTTTTCCGGATCATTTTCTCAAATGAACACATAAAAATCTGTCTCCGCAATTCCCGTTACGCGGGCAGCGGTTTTAGTAAATTCCCTGGCCAGCATTAGTTTCTGTTCCTTGTTAAGCTTTGCGCTTTCCATTGTAATAACCGGCATAATGGTTCTTCCTACTATTTAGAAATATAAAGTGAGAAACGGCATAGGTCAGCCGTCTCTCACCGTTACTCACTTTCCTTCATTATTATCTTAAATCAGCAGATTACCTGCACATCCTCAGAATTTCGACAACATCTTTTTCGCTCAGCGGAACATAAGCTCCGTCAAGATGCCCCACTACAACGGCTTTTTCAGCCATCTCTTCAAACTTGGAGTCATCAATCCCAAATTCGTCTAGAGTCATGGGCATACCAATGGAACGGAAAAATTCCTCCGTCGCATTGATTCCGGCATTTGCCACAGCAAATTTATCATCCGAAGGAGTCACACCCCAGACGTTGACCGCATAGGTGTAAAACTTATCTACGGTCTTATCAGAAAGGACATACCGCATCCACTTGGGAGTCAACATCGCAAGGCCCGCGCCATGAGTAATGTCATAGTGAGCACTGAGCTCATGCTCAATATAGTGGCAGCTCCACATGAAGTTCTTCCCGGTGGTCACCAGGCCGTTCAACGCAAGAGAACTGGTCCACATCAGCTGTGCCCTGGCCTCGTAATTATCCGGTTTCTTCAGCGCAATGGGTGCATATTTGATGACGGTCCGCAGCAGCCCCTCGCTGATGGCATCAGGGACAAAGGCCTCTTCCTGGTCAAAATAACTCTCCAAAATGTGGGACATCATATCCACTGCACCGGCAGCAGTCTGATAAGCAGGAACGGAAAATGTATTTTCCGGATTAAGGACCGACACCCTTGGGAGAAGAAGGGGATGTCCCATCAGCAGTTTTTCCTTCGTCTCTTCATTGGAGATCACGGCGGCACAGTCCATCTCGCTTCCGGTGGCGGCAATCGTCAGTACAACCGCCAGGGGAAGGGCACTCTCAATTGAGGCTTTCCCAGTCACAAGATCCCAAGCGTCCCCATCATAATATGCACCGGCCGCCATAGCTTTGGAACAGTCGATAGTACTGCCTCCGCCTACAGCCAGAATCAGATCAATGCCTTCCTTTTTGCAGATTTCCACGCCACGATTGACGGTACTTACTCTGGGATTTGGTTCGATTCCACCCAATTCAAAAATTTCAAAATCCTTCAGCAGTTCCTTCAGCTTGTCATACAGACCGCTTCGTTTGATGCTGCCTCCGCCGTAGGTCATCAGAATTTTCTTTCCAAGACCTTTCAGCTTATCAGGGAGATTGCTCTCCTGGTTTCTCCCAAACAAAACATCCGTAGGAACATGAAATTCAAAATTCTTCATCTTGCTTACCTCAATATATTTTTATTATTTAATTAAACAGGTTCTTTGCCCAGGCTGCTATATCCACATGATTGAGCAGTTTACCGGGCTTCCATGAAGCAGACGGACAGTGGTTCTTCAAACTCTGCGCTGCTTTTTCAATGCCGCTGCCGCCGGAGGTGGCGAAGGGAACCATTGTTTTCCCAGAAAAATCATTGTTTTCCAGGAAAGTATCCACGATGCGCGGCTCCACATACCACCAGATGGGGAATCCAACCAGAATGGTATCATACTGTGCCATATTTGCCATCGGTTCTGCAATAGCAGGACGGCTGGCCGGATCGTTCATTTCAATGGAACTGCGGCTTCTCTGATTCATCCAGTTCAGATCCGCCGAATTATAGGGCGTTTCCGGGCGAATCTCATAGAGATCTGCTCCTATTGATTTGGCAATGGTTTCTGCCGCCTGAGCAGTTACGTCACTTGCTGAAAAATAGGCAACTAATGTCTTATGCATCTGTATTACCTCACAATCAAAGTTTTAATCCCGCTGCCAAGCCTTCTTCAATCGCCTTGTTTGATGGGCCGGCATAACTGATATCCCCTACTACATAAACTTCACCAGCATATCGCCGCGAAAGTTCTTCCAGGAGATTACTACCAATACCTTTTCAGGCTTCCTCCGGGTTCTTTTTGAAAGACAAACATTTACCAATTACATCGCCAGTTTTAAGATATTCATATGTAGGGAACTCAAACAGTACTGGCTTGAGGGTATGATAGTTAATCTTCCCAGCCTCATTCAGATGTTCCTCTTCCACATATGTGTTGTCGATAGAGCAGATGAAACTCTCAAAGCCTTGGGTATTGTAAACATCCGCCACGGAACACTCCATAGTCAGCGGAGCTTTATGGATGATCGGTGTACCCGCCTCGCCCAGCTCATACGCAAACACTTCTGATTTATCCACCTTAGTGCCGCTGACTGAACCTACATAATCGGCTTCTGAGAGTATTCCTTCATCTACGATATTGACAGACAGTTTACCGCTCTTCTTGATAAACTGGTTAATATAGTGAGCAGAGGCCAGACTGACCAGGATTTTGTCATGACCGATAATACCCACATGCCCTACCAATGTCCAGGTGGGCTTATCACCATTCATCGCACCTACTACAACAGTGGGAGCAGGATACAGAGCCAAAGCAGAACCAATATTTTTTTTCATAAAAGTAACCTTCCTTTCCTCACATCCTGTCAGCAACACTGTAATGCTAAATAATAAAAAAGAGCTGAGTATCCAGCGCTTTCCAAAATAGCTATGATTCATATTGAAAAACTCCTTTGAAAATTCATTTTACTTTTTAAGTATATTAAATCCGCAATTATATATCAAATATTGATTATTTATCCTATTCCATAATTGACTTTTATGGAATCAACAAATATACTGATACTATATTTCCCATATCAAGTCCCATACTAAGTCACAAAGGAGAGCAATCAAAATGGAACTGCGTGTATTAGAATATTTTTTAACTGTAGCAAGAGAACAAAGCATCACTGCCGCTGCAGAGTCCTTGCACATTTCTCAGCCTGCTCTTTCTACACAATTAAAAGCTATGGAAACAGAGTTAGGAAGACCGCTTTTGATCCGTGGAGTAAAAGGATCTCGCAAAGTTATTTTGACAGAGGAAGGAATGATCCTGCGTAAACGGGCTGAGGAAATCCTCTCGCTTGTTAAGCGTACAGAAAATGAGATCACTCAGTCTGATGAAACGATCGCCGGCAACGTATTTATTGGAACAGGCGAAACAGAAGTAGTGCGCTTATTTGCCAAAGTCGCCAAAAAATTACAAAAAAAATATCCAGATATCCAATATCATATCTCCAGCGGTAATGCAGAACATGTATTGGAATATCTGGATAAAGGTCTCATTGATTTTGGACTGCTTTTTACAGAAATCGATTCACATAAATATGAAGCAATTCCGGTTCCTATCAAAGACACTTGGGGCGTCCTAATGCGCAGGGATTCCCCTTTAGCTGAAAAAGAAGCAATCTGTCCGGAGGATCTGTGGGATAAACCGCTGATCGTTTCTCATCAAAAGGGGGAAAACCATTATCTTGGGCGTTGGCTCCAGCGAGAAGAGTCAGAGTTGCATATTGTTGCTACCTATAATCTGCTTTTTAACGCATCTCTATTAGTGGATGAGGGTCTCGGATACGCTCTTTGCTACGATAAGCTCATTAACACCCAAGGCAGCAATTTATGTTTCCGGCCTCTCTCCCCTCAGCTGGAGGCTCCGGGGTTCATTGTTTGGAAAAAATATCAGATGTTTTCCAAAGCGGCAAATATTTTTCTTCAAAGCCTAAAGGAATTGCTGGAAAATGAAGAATAGCTCTTTCCATCTCATGCTCGGTTAGTTCAAAATCAAACAATTCAAGATTTTATCAATGGCAGCGTAACGAATGACGGTCTTGCAAAAGTCGTTGGAAAACACCCTCTCCCCATTATTTTGTTTCAAATTGCTCTGTACTCCACCAATCGGGGATTAGCGATTTTAGCCGTATCACTTTTTGGGTCTCGTAGTCACATAAAACTTCTATTTGCCCTGCCGCTTTATCCAACTGCATCATAAATTCCCGGCAGGCTCCGCATGGCATACCCGCTTTTCCATCCGGCATGACAGCGACTATTTTTAAAATTCGACTTTCCCCGTTTGTGATCATATTGGCAATGGCATTTCTTTCCGCACACATACCCAAAGAACAAGCCGTGTCGATGCAGACACCGACATAAATATTCCCCTTCTCCGTAAGAAGTGCGGCAGATACGGCTCCGGCTTCAATCAGCGGAGAAAATTCCCTTGTATACTGCACTTTCCTTGCGGCAATATACAATTTGTCCCATGTCCCATCGTATTGGGAAAGCGCATGCTGTTCCATCTCACGCATAAAATTTTCTTTCCCGTCACAATATCCATCTATATCATAAGGAAATTTCTCTGCAAGAGCTTTTTTGATTTTTGCGTATTCGTCCCGCTCTTTTTCATGGGTAAGCATATAGCTCCGGAATGCAAGGTGACGCCCGATATTATTCCAGTCGTCTGCTTGGAAGATATGAATTTGATGAGTACGCTCATCCCCTCCTTTGCGAAGATAGCGTCTTCCTGTTATTCCAAACTCACCGAGATAGTCATAACCTATTTCCGAAAACTTCTCTGCAACAGCATCTGCTTTTTCAAGGCTCTTGACTACCACCATAATGTCAATGATCGGCTTAGCCGCCAATCCAGGTACTGATGTACTTCCCATATGATAGATGGAAATACAATTCTCTTTCAATATTTCAGCAATGCGTTTCCTTTCTTCCGCATATCGCAACGGCCACTTCGGGTCATAATCTACAACGGTTATGTGCTGGGGCATTCTATATTCCACCTCTCTTTTTTACCTATAATACATCTGTCCACAAGTAAAACTGTCCGTACAGGCATGTGTTTTGTAATAACCCTTTTCAAATTGTTTTCTTTTATTTTCTCTGTTCATTTCTACTCCTTTTTGGATAACGTATGATTGAAGAATTCATTCATATATTTTTTTAAGGCGTCACGGTATTTTTGTGTGAGCACCAAATACTGCTGTTGTTCCTCAGCTGTCCATTCATTCCAGATTTTATTTTCGATTTCAAACAATGGGGAGATTCTCTCGGAAGAAAATTTCTCCCCCTTTTCCGTCAGACAAACAATAGTGTTTCTTCCTTGTCCTTGTTCAAGATACACGATTCCGTCCTTTTCCAATTTGCGAATAGCGGAGTTAATGGTCTGCCGACTGATTCCCGTCAGTTTGCTGATTTCGCTTTGAAAACATCGGGTTCCGTTTTCGCAAATGACGTATAAGATATTCATTATGCTGTCTGACACCCCCATTTTCACTGCCGCTTCATGATAAAGAGAGTTGATTTCTCCGGCCAAATAAGTGTATTTTCCAGCTTTTAAGTAATGCATACATTCACCTCTATGTCCGATTTCGTACATTTGTATTATATCCGATTTCGTACATAAGTCAATGGTTTTTTACGAAATAATGGGCGACTGCCTAGGATTATCCTGTGTTATAACCGAATTTTGTCAAACAAAAAAGGCGGAAAGCTCATTTTAATGCTTTCCCGCCCATTTATTTCAGAATGAAAAGAACAGAGGCCGAACCCTTTGAGGGATTGGTGGAAAAATCACTCTTCTTTCAGAATTGCAGCAACGGTATATCGGGCATTTTGCCTGAAATCCGCATTTCTATCATCGTATGTAATCAAGGCTTTCCATAAAGCCCATCCTTTAGCCCGCTTAACCATATCGATGGGCAAACCTGCTAAAAATATCGCTCTGGCTTCCCCATCAAAATATGTCCAAGCCATTGCATAATCACAAGCAGGATCGCCTGTACCTAATATTCCGAAATCAATCATTCCATAAAACCGATTGTTTTGGAGCAAAATATTTCCAGGTGCAACGTCGCCATGTACCCAAACTTTTTCGCCGGTATATGCTTCTGAGATACAGCTGTCCCATATGGCACGAAGCTGCTTTACAGGCAGGCGGTTTTCCAAAATTTTTAGAACGTCTAAAGTCTCTTGATGATAAACTTTCAAATCGCCGCCCCGATAGAAATTATGCTGTCCTGCTTCCGGTCCTTGTTGACAGTCAACAGATTGTAGTTTCTTTAACGCAGCCGCCAAATCTTTGGCCAATTGCCTTTTGTCAATCCTGGGGCATTCAGATAATGTGCTGCCCTCAATCCACAGGTTGACTGACCAGGGAAAAGGATAGTAACTGGTTGGTTTTCCCGCAGCAATAGGCTTTGAAATTGGGTAGTCAAGGTGTTCCTGCAAATATGGCAGCCATTGGCTTTCTTTCTGGATTTGGGCGGCGTAATCTTTTCCGCTGGGTAAACGAACCGCCATGTTATCTCCCAAATGAAAGGTACGATTGTCATGACCGCTTTTAGCAACCGGATAAATCTTTAATTCCCGCCACTGTGGAAATTGCTCTTCCACTAATTTTTTAACAATTTCTATTGTGATTTCCATAACCTCTGTGACTCCTGCAAATTTTCATGTCTGTGTTTTATTGTACCATTTAATTATGAAGATTTCCATCTCAATTAGAACAGCTAGCTTTCTCTTGTCCTGCCTGCTGATGAAAAACAGACACACAAAAAGGCCATATGTACCCTGCAGAAAAATGGCATATGGCCGGTTCGAAGAAAAATCAGAAAAACTCTGGCCGCAGACCTGATCATACCAATGTCTGCAGCCAGAGCCTTACCGTTAACTTAGTTCCTTTTAATTTTTATTCCTACCAATATGGGTTCCAGTCTTTTGTCGCTCTGGTTAATGCTTCAAAATAGAAATAATCTCCCCAGGTGTTGCATTCATCCACTCCCAAATTAGGACAGGTATTATATGGAGAACTTTTGGCATACGTGCCGTGAAGAAGAAGGCCATTGGATTCTTCCGGACTCTGTACTGCACAGCGGTTTACCAGAGCAAGGAGAAGTCTTTTTGCCATAGAGCTGTAATACTGAGCTTTCTCTTCCGGTAAATATTTTGCCATTTCCAGCATTCCGCAAACCGCAATAGCGGAAGCAGAAGAATCTCTTGGCTCTGTACTTCCATCATCGAAATCAAAATCCCAGTAAGGAACAAGATCTGAAGGAAGATGTTCCAGGAAATAATCTGTAAGTTTACAGAAAATATCCAGATATTCTGGATCCCTCAGTCTGCGATAGCTGAGAGCAGAGCCGTAGATTCCCCAGGCCTGACCTCTTGCCCATGCGGACCCATCCCTGTATCCCTGATGGGTAACACCTTTGACCGGCTCACCGGTTTCCGGATCAAAGAAATAAGTATGATAGGTGGAATGATCCGGACGAATCACGTATTTCATGGCTGTCTTTATATGAGCTTCCGCTTTCTCTTTGTAGACAGGATTGCCTGTAGCTTCGCTGGCCCAAAACAAAAGAGGCATATTTAAAAGACAGTCAATAATCAGCCTGTAATTATCCTTTGCTCCTAATTGACCCCAGGCCTGAAAGAACTGCCCTTTTTCCTGAAATCGTTCCATAAGATTGTCAGCCGCCATAACAGCTGCTTTTTTGCCCTTTTCACTGCCTGTGAGCTTATATGCCGCTACGCAGGACAAAGAGTACAAAAATCCCATATCGTGATGATTGACATCAATTTTCTTAATAATACGGTCCAGGAAACTGTCAACTTCAATTTCTGCAGCTTTTCTTAACTGCTCATCTTTGGTCTGCTCATAGGCCAGCCAAATTTCTCCCGTCCAGAATCCGGTTGTCCATTCTACGTTCTCTGACGGCTTATAAAACTGATTCACACTGGATGAATCAGGGAATACTTCTGTAAACTCTTTAACGTTGTGAATCACCAGCTGAGCTGCTTTCTCATAGGCTTTTGCCGTCTCATTCTCAGTGATTTCTGGATAAGTCATTAAACTTTCTCTCGTCTGCATCTTTTTACACCTTTTCCCATCTAATATCAAATCGGCTTTCTGCCAGTTTATTTACAGCCTTTACCGTCCAAGTAATCCGATAAAGACATTCTGTCTTCCCTTTATGATTGGGAAATTCTTCCTTCTTTGCTGTAATGTCTTCCCCGTCCGGAACAAAGATAGTCAGCTTTCCATCTTTTCCAAGTAGAGTTACTTTTTTGTTTTCTATGAATGGCTCATACTGAGTTACAAGATTTTCCCTCACTTCTTTCCCCTGATCAAGCAGGAAGGAATCTTTTATATTTAAGGCCCCGTCTTTTTTTCTGAACACAAGACGTCTTACTGCTTCTTTCAAAAGGCCTTGGGGATAAGCATCTCCGAAAGATATGGTTACTTCCCCTTCCTCCCCCTGAAAGTCTCCTTTAAATAAAGAAGCCCGGTAAGAGGTTCCTGGCAGCTGTTCTTTTCCGTCAATCAGCGGCACATTATGCCCCTTGGAGCGGTTATTGAGAATTTCATATCTTTTTTCGCCAAAGTAATCTTTGGTGTATTCTCCACAGCCTAAATCGGTTAAGAACATATCCTTTCCTGCCAGATAAAGAAAGCTTCCCACGTCATTGTGGTTGTGAGGTTCGTCATTGTGCCCTCCTTTAGCGGCAAAGCCGGTGCCATTGTCTCCTCTTCCCACCGCCCACTGGGCAGAGGGAAGGACGGTCATGGAAGCTTCACCCTCGCCCTTCAGGCTCACATGTTCCCCGTATGTTTTCACCCAGATATCATCGCGATAATTGGCCATAAAACGATAACAGCTGTCATCTGTATATTTCATTACGGAATCGATTTGTGGAATACGAATTCCCGGATACAGACTGGCCAGATAGCAAGTCAGTCCCAAACGAAACTTGTCCCTGCAGGAACCATCTGAAAAGCTGACTGTCAAACCGGAATCAAAATAGCATGTTTGCTGGAATCTGGCGATTCGTTCCACCTTAGGATCAGCCATTAAATTTACCTTATGATTTGTAAACCGGTAAAGCTGCTCCGCAAATCCGGCAAAATAGGCCATACCATAAGTAAAATAGCTCATTCCTTCCGGACAGGTTCCGTCATCCATCATTCCTTCCAAATAGCAGGGCATAGTTTCAATGACTCTGTCTATGATTTTTTTCTGCTTTTCCGGATGATCATTCAACAGATACATAGCAGCGCTGCCAATGCTTCCTGCGCATACAGCCACCCAGTTGTTCATATAGTGTTCCCATTTCCACTGTCCAAATGGCTTGGACAGGTAGGAATCGAAAATTCTTCTGTCAACTTCTCTTTTTACCATTTGGTGAATGGTCTCCGGCAGCAGATCTCCCAGCTGGGCCGTAATTTCCGCAAGAGTCTGAGCCGTCTCACTGGCAAACAAATCAACTGTAATATCCCAGTCTTTTTCCTTTCGATCTACATGAGCCGGCAATGCCCAACAGCGTTCCCCGCAGATTTCTGTTATAATTTCCTGAAGTTTTTTCAAATCCTCTGCTTTTTTATGCCAGATAGATAACAGTCCAAAGGTAGCCAGCTGTTTTCTTCTGGGAAAATAAAGCCCCTCATAAATCAGCCGGTTTCCATTTTTTTCATACAACCCAAAGGTCTCTTCTGTCAGCACAGGGAGAGGAACATCCCTCAGTTCCTCTCCTGCGGCCTCTACTTCTTTGTGAAAATCATCCAGCCGTTTTCTCAGAATTTCATTCATAATTCCACTCTCACTTTTCTTTTCGTTCCTTTATTCCTTAACAGCGCCAACCATTACGCCGGATGTAAAATACTTCTGAAGGAATGGATAAATACATAAAATAGGCACGGTTGCCACGATAATGGTTGCGTAGCGGATGGTTGCCCCCACAGCCTCCACATCGCCGGAACTTACACCTGCAGTCATGGAAGAAACGTCATTCTGCATCAGGATTTCTCTCAGAACTACCTGAAGAGGACGCATGGTTCTGTCACTTAAAATGGTAGATGCCCAGAACCAGTTATTCCAGATTGCTACGCCATAGTATAAGACCATTACAGCAAGAATAGCCTTGGAAAGGGGAAGAACAATCTTAAACAGAATGGAAAAATGTCCCGCTCCGTCAATTCTTGCCGCCTCAATTAAGCTTTCCGGTATGCTCTCAAAGGAGGTTCTCAGGATAATCATGTTGTAAGTATTAATCATAAATGGAATAATCAGACCCCAGTGAGATTCTGTCAGGTGCAGCTGCTGCAGATTCTGATAAAAGGGAATCATTCCGCCTGATATAAACATGGTTATAGTTATAAAAATCATAATAGGCTTTTTCCACAAAACACCCTTTCTTGAGAGAAAGTAGGCGGCCAGGGAGGTCATAATAATATTGGTTAAAAGCCCCCAGAACAAAAGCTTAAATGTATTTAAATATCCTTTCATAATCATAGGATTCTTAAACACGGAAACATAAGATTCCAAAGAAAATCCCAAAGGCTTCAGCAACGGTCCGGTGTGCTGCATCAATCGGTTGCTGTCACTTAAAGACGCAACTAAAACATACCACATAGGATAAAAACATACAATAGCCAGCAAGGCAAGAATGATTATATTGAAAACATCAAACACCTTTTCACCGGTGGAACGCTTTATTGTTTTTGTATTCAGATGACTCATATTCTCACTCCTTTAAAACAGGCTGGTTTCGCTGACCTTCTTGCTGATTTTATTGGCAATCAAAATCAAGGTCAGGTTAATTACAGAGTTAAACAAACCAATGGCCGTAGAATAACTCCAGTTTCTCTCCAAAATGCCTACTCGGTATATATAAGATGCAATAATATCTGCCGTCTCATAAGTGGCTTCATTATAAAGAAGAATGGTTTTTTCATAACCAGTTCCCAGCAGCTGGCCGATACGAAGCACCAGCATAATAATAATAGTAGGCGCAATTCCGGGAAGGGTTACATTTAAAAGCTGTTTGAATCTTCCTGCTCCGTCTATGGAAGCTGCTTCGTAAAGCTGCTGATCCACGCCGGAGAGAGCTGACAGATAGATAATAGATCCCCAGCCAATTCCCTGCCATATATCAGATACAATATATATAGTACGATATAAATCAGGATTTTGAATCAGGGAGCTTCTTTCTCCGCCAAGCATTACAACAATATCAGTGATCAGACCTGTACTCTGTGTAAAGTCCTTAATCATACCGGTTACAACAACCAGAGAGATGAAGTGAGGCAGATAGGTAATGGTCTGAATTACCTTTTTATATTTTTTATGATGCAGCTCATTTAAGAGAAGAGCCAATATAATAGGCATTGGGAATCCAAATACCAGTCCATATATACTTAACAGCAGAGTATTTTTAATCAGTCTGAAAAAGTACGGGCTTTGGAAGAAGCGAATAAACTGATCAAATCCTACCCAATCGCTGCCGCTGATTCCCTTTCTCGGTACATAATCCTGAAACGCAATGATTGCTCCATACATTGGTTTATAATGAAACATAATATAAAAAAGAATAACCGGAATTACCAGTATGTACAGGGAGCGGTTTCTGATAAAGTCCTTTTTAACACGGGCTGCAAAACTTACTTTTGGAGTATTTGCACTAATTGAAGATGCTTTTTTACTCAAAGATATACCCTCCTTATTATTCCTGTGAAGCGGCCGGATTTATGGCAATATGCCCATAGACCTGCCGGTTGGCTGCCCCAGGATGAAATTCCTTTGTCTGGTTTAAATTTGATTCCCCGCAGCTAGCTGCGGGGAATGAGATTTCAGAACCTTTTCAACTGTGAAAATTATCTTGCGTTGTAACGATCCAGAGCTGCGTTTTCAATTTCAAGGGCTCGATCCAGTCCCATAGATTCAATGGTGCTTACATAGGTATCCCAGTTGTCAAAGCTTTCTGTTCCCAGAATAAATTTAAGAGTCATCTCATCTCTGTAGGTAGCAATCTCATTCATAATCTGGGCCAGTTCCTTACTCTCATCTACAGTAGGAGTGATTGGAGGAAGGACATAATTCTTTGCGTCGGTAGCGCTCCAAAGATCCAAGGTAGCTGCCTGGGCCGGGTAACTGTAATACTGAGTAATATATTCTTTGTCCTGAACAAAAGGACCTGATGTATTGGCTCTGGTATAGCCGCCTAAAGTAGCAGTAATAGATAATCCATCTTCATTATGAAGAATCATATCTGTATATACTGGCTTTCCGTCAACCATGTTGTAAGATTCGCCTTCAATACCGAAGTTGAACATCATATGTCCTTCCTCAGAATAACCATAATCCAGGAATCTTGCTGCCAGCTCTACATTTTCACAACTTGTTGTAATTACAACGCTTCCTGCACCAGGATAGTTGTTTTCACGTCTTCCAAACTTAGGTGTTTCCCCTTCCTTTAAGGTCGGATATGGAGTGGGAACTAGATTATAGTTAGGATCTGTAGACTGTCCGGAAGCAATCCAGGTACCCATATTGCTTCCTGCCCAGCCGAAGGAAGCTCCTGCGGAACCGTTGGTAATCTTTGCGCTTACCTGATCTGAAGTTAAGGTTGCCAGATCCGGATCGATCAGTCCTTCTTCCATCCACTTATTCATTTCCATTAAATAATTCTTGTAACCTTCCTGTACGGCTCCATATATTACTTTTCCGTCTTCATCTAAGAAGAAATCACGAATTGCACCAAAAGCTCCGGCAAAAGGATTATAGTCGGTCAGTCCTTTGCTGGAATACTGATAGGTAAAAGGAGCGGTTGCGCCCTTCTCTTCTTTAAATGCCTTAAGAGCCTCATACCATTCGTCTACTGTAGTCGGAACCTCAAGCCCCAGATCATCCAGCCAATCCTGACGGATCATAGGACCCGTGTTGCACAGAAGAGATTCATCTCCGCGGATAAATGGGAAACAGTAATAGGTTCCATCATCTGTTTTTACCATTCTGTCGATTTCAGGATTTGCTTCCAGATATGCCTTTAAATTAGGACAATACTGATCAATAATATCATTTAAAGGAATAATTACTCCGTCATCGATGGCTTTGGTAGGGCCGCCAGGATAGGTAATCCAGCTGTATTCAATCATATCTGGAAGTGTCTGCTTTGACATCAGCAGGTTGAACTGCTCAGAAACCTGCCCAATGGCCGGATGCTGAAATTCAATATCCACGCCCGTTGCTTCCTGCCATGCCTGTCCAAGAGGCGTATCCTCCATAGAAGTATAATTAGAAGCAATATTTACATTTAACTCTCCCCAATAGGTAAGAGTTTCATCTGTATCCAGCGGATAAGATGCAGGCTCAGCCGGTGCGGCGGTCTGTGTTTCACCAGATGATCCATTAGCCGCGGTGGTTTCCTCTGAAGACTTAGAAGAAGAACAGCCGGTTATAGACGCGGCCAGTAAAGCGGCTACAGTTGCAAGAGCAACCAAACGTTTTTTTCTCATAAACTTTTTACCTCCGTTTTCCTTTTGTGTTGCTGTGATGCAATCATATCAAACCATTTATCCTATTTCTATCTCAATTATCTGATATCCATCTCCATTTTCTAAAATACCCTATATACAAAATCTAAAATCAATCAACAAAAACTAAAAAACAGCCTGAAAAAACGGTTTTTCCGTATTTTCAAGCTGCTTTTTATCTATATCAACCTAAATTCTATTGACTTTCCGTCTATACAGAATACAGTTATGATAGTTATCTTTTCATCATAATCAACAGATATCCCTTCTTCTTCTTTTAATAGAGACCAGCTTCCCTTGAGATACAGCTTTAATTCTTTCCCTATGCTTCGTCTTCCTCTCCATGGCCTGGAATAAAGACTAACCTCTCTCTGACTTCCATCTGGATTCAGCTGATCTCTGTCCACTCCTTCATAAAGTCTTAAATCCGGATCGCTGACGCTGACTGTCAGGCCATTGCCGTTGTTACGCTCCATAACCATAC
This sequence comes from Candidatus Hungatella pullicola, assembly GCA_019114305.1. GTDB lineage: Bacteria > Bacillota > Clostridia > Lachnospirales > Lachnospiraceae > Hungatella_B > Hungatella_B pullicola. Next base: position 32,920 of record DXFU01000021.1, read on the forward strand.
AGGGTGTGTCACAGCCTAAAATATACCCCTTCTCATGGACAAAATCCGTCTGGGTGCTTTCAAAAAATGCGTACCCGATTGTCCCATCCAGCCTGTCTTTTACTACATGAGCCCTTTGATCCTTTTGCAGCACCTCATAAGATTTCTCCATAGCAAGAACCTCTTCTTTGGGCTGTATCTCAATCATGTATTCGTATTCTTCCCCTTGAGGACAGCTTCCGTGTGAAAGCCACGCTTTGACAAAAGGAGCGGAGGTTGGCTCTCCCAAATTCTGAGAGCGGGATCTTTGAAGCCCCATAGTAATATGAAGCTTCTGGCCCTCAGCAATGCGGTAAGCGTTACCGGCAGGATCCTTCAGCCATAGATCATTTTCTGTCCTGTCGCTTTCCATCAGCGTTCTCATCTCGTCTCCCTGAGGACCATATTCTACTTTCTTGCCGCCAATTTCCACATACATTCCTTCTTCTTTCAGGTAATGCTGAAAAAGCGTAGTACGTACGTCGGCTGCGGAATCCTCATCTTCAATCCCCGTTCCCAGACAGATAATCCGGTTGTCAAAGAAAAACCATGATTTTCTTGCACGGAAGCTGCCGTCGTACTTGCTGTGTCCGTGAAGCTTCATGGCAAAAGCGCCGTTTCGTCCCTCAAATGCCACTCCTCCCGCAAAGCGTTCATCAGAAATCAGCATTTCCTCAAATCCGGCGCTTTGATCTACTACTTTCACCTTAGCCCTAAGCCGTTCCAAATCAATTGCCGGTGCAGTTGTTCCGGGCCAGCAATTCCAGTCCCAACCTTCCTGATAAAAGCCGCTGTCTGTATGATTGATGGGGTGTCCGCCGGACAGAATCTGAAGATTTCCATAAGTAATATATCTTCCATATAAATTGTTTTTTTCATAAATTTCGCTGCCCCACAGATAACGGCTGTGTCCTCTTACTCCGGCAAGCCACTCTCCTCTGCGCTGAATTCCGGCGCAGGCGTAATTCATGGAAAAATGACCTTCTGGAGCCGGTTCCGCAGAAAAACCAGCCTGTCTGAATTCCTCTGCTCCCGGAAACTCTTCATAACGGCACAGACGCAGCAGCGCTCCTGCCATTTCTCCGTCCGTCTCCTTCTTCTGATCTGGAGTACCTGCCTTTGCCATATAATAAAACGGCTCCAGATCAGAAATCTGGCTCATTTCACCGATCCCGACCGGGTGTCTGGAAGACATGCTGATCAGCCAGCTGAAATGATTGGAGTAGATGCGCATATATAAAAGACATTTGCGCATAGTTTCATGGGCCTTAGCCGGCAGTGCAAACACCGTTCTGCTTAGGGCCCACACCACAGGAGACGCGCTTATAAAACCGCCCATAGCATAAGCAGGATAATGGTTGCAATGATGGAAAGCGCTTCCATCCTCCTTAAAGGGGCCTTCCAGACCAGGGGAAGGCTTCAGGCAGGCGCCCAGCCAGCGGCTGATCCCGTAAAGAAACGCGATTCTGTCCGTTTCTTTTTCTGTCAGCAGGGCTGCAGTAAAAATTCCCTGCAGCAATGTATTCAGCGTATCTGCGCTTTCAGCCTCCAGTTCCTTCTCCTCTTTTCTAAATATCCTGCCCAGCCCGCAATACCAGCCAGCCATGCGAGCGCAGTCTTCTTTCAGCCCGGCATTCTTCAGCGGCTGTCTCATCAGAAAAACAGACAGGAACAATTCCTTTACATTATATCCCAAATGGTGGGTGGTACCCATACTGCTTCCAAAGGCCCAGCCTTGATGAAAGAGGTGACGAATTCCCTTAAGGTAGCATTCCTCTAATATAGGCCGGTCTTCCTCTCCGGCTCCATGCCAGGCGTATGCAATATTCAAAAGACACTCTCCATAATCCTTTATATTGACAGCATCTGTCAAGGCAATGAGATGTTGCGCCTCTTCCCGGGGATAAGCAGCTCTCTGGTGAATCACCTCTACTGCGCGTTCACTGAGTTTTCCTTCTATTTCCCTGCAGCGACAGCCTTTGGCCTGTTCACAAAGCTGATCCACAGTCCATTTGCCCCACGTACTGTGTCTGAGAGCAACTTGTTCAAATCGTTCCTCAGCCAATTGCCCATCCAAACGCTCCTGGAAAGTAACAGGCCTGGAAAAAGATGCCAAACCTTCCTTTAACAGTTCTGAAAAATGTACCAAAGCCAGCCAGTGGGCGTTGGCCGCCCCATCCGCCTGCAGATTTACAAAAGGAACCTGATAATCCCTGGTGGAATGTCTTGGGTCAATGGGAACGGAGGTGATCAATTGATCCATACAAAATTCCGAGTTCTCTCCCATATGTACACCGATTCGGTTCATTCCCCTGACAGGCTTTCCTTCCATATCCTCAAAAGGCACCCAGCAGGTTCTCCAGCCCGTAAAACTGGTCTGAAATAAAAAACTGCAGCATTCCTGCTGATCCTTGTAGAAAGAAAACTTTAATGCCCTGCTTAAAGGTCGATTCAGATGAATCCAACACACAAAGTTATCCTTGTCCAGATACCCTTCCTTTCCGTCTTTTTCCTGTGCCCCTACTTTTCCATTGATCCATAAGGTTCCTTCCTGATCTGACTGAACCATCAGGCTGTACTGACCGTCACGGTGAACCCTGCTGTTTATTTTTACGCTGCACCGTTCGGTCTCTAAAAACTCCGGTATTCCATTCTCAAAAGATAGTGTCATAATAGTCAGTCCCTCCTTCGCACTTTTTTCAGCCCTTATTTTTTAATTGCCCTGGCGTAATACCTGTCATTTTCTTAAATACCCTTATAAAGGTGTTGCTGTTTCTGAATCCGGTTTTTTCAGCCACCTCTGCCACGGTTCTTCCCTCTAACAGAAAGCTTTTTGCCTTTTCCACCCGCACGGTGTTGATCTGCTCCAGCAGGCTCCCTCCTATCTGCTCTTTAAATAAAAGGGATAAATAGGTGGGAGTTATATGAAAATGAAGGGCAATCATAGAAATATTCAGATCTGGATTCTGGAAATTGTCCTTTACGTAGTCCAGCACCTTTTTTCCAAACTCCTGATCCTTGCCTTTTTCCTGCTGTTTTTTTCCTATCTCCTGGCATATCTCATGAAGAAGTTCAAAAATCCACTGTTCCATCTGCTCAATAGTCTGTCTGTGGGAAAATGGATGCTCCTGTTCCCACCGCTGCAGCTGCTCTCCTACGCCGCCCTGCTGGGCTCCCCGCATCAACGTACTTAAAAAGTTCTGCATCAGATAAGACTTGCTTTTTACAGACCGTTCCCTGTTTTCTTCTAATACCTGTCGAATCCACTGGCCTGCGCTTTTTTCATCCCCTATCTGAACCGTATTAATAATTTTCTGTTCTTCTGCAAGGGAATACTCGTAAATCATCTGCCGGTTGCTTATGTCCTCATACCACAGAATATCCATATTGGACATATCATCCCGATACTCCTCTGCCTCACCTGCATTCATATAGGAAAGATGGATCCCGTCCAGCCCTTTCTCAAAACTTCCCGCAAAAACTCTAAGGCAAATCTGAAACCACTCCAGAATCCGTTCCTGGGTCTGATAGATCACAGCTTCCACCTGTTCTCTGGAATCATCTTTGATGTCCTGAAGATTCAAAATACAAACCAGCATCTCTCCAAGATCCACATACTCAGTATGAAAACTTTTTTCCGCAACCTCGGTAAAAATATTAGATACAATAAATTGGGATAAGTCGTTTTTTTCTCCGTTTTCCTGTTCCCCCATTTCATTTATCTCAAACATGAGAACCAGATTCCACTGTCCTGTAAAGGCAGACAGATAACCTGCTTCCGCCTGTCCCGTAGCGCCGCGGGTAATCAGTCGGTACAGATACTGATTTTTTAAAATCCTGGCAGCATTTTTATTCTCATTTTTCAGCTTTTTTGCCTGTACAGCCAGCCATTGGTATTCATTTCCGTCCCTTTGAATATTATGAGTTCCAAATATATTCATTAGTTTTTTAAGAGGATGATAATAGAAAACAGACAGTTTCCATGCGGTAAAAATCCCCAGCACCACACAGACTCCCATGACTGCCGCGGTAAACAGTTGGATGCTTCTCGCGTTTTTCTGAATGGCCGATATAGGAGTCAGAATAAAATAAACCCAATCGTTTACAGAAGAAGCCTGCTTAACCAGCTGATATGGTATTCCCTCTATTTTTACCTGTGAGTCAGAATCCAGAATTTTATATTCCTTGTCCCCCTCATCTGCTGTGGGAAGCTCTCCTCCCAAAACGTAATTTTCCTTATTAATGGCAAAAATTTTTGTTCCCTGATCCCATGCTGCCTCAGAAAATCGTTTTTTCAGCTTATCATTGGACACTGTCACGCCTATTGTGGCTGTGTCCTTTCCTCCATCCCAGTTCAGGGAGGTCTGGAGAAAGACTATCTGCTGGCCTCCGCTTTTGTCGTCCAAGAGTATAGAATTCCATCTCCACTTCTTTCTCAAAAGTTCTTTGAATTCTTCAAAACTCATATATGGCGAATCAAAATATAAATCATAAAAAAGTCGACTGCTCATATGGCCGTTGACACTGATAACTGTATCGGTGGCGTTAAGGCTGATAAAAACATCTGTTATATCGGGAGAACTTGCAGATAGATTGGTAATTTTTTGATGAACCTTGCTTATGGTTTCCTGATCCCCAAGGGCGACTTTGCCGCTTAACCCAGTAACTTTCTGTACATCTGAATCAATCAAAAGATTCTTCATAATTTCATCGACATTTCTAATTTCACCATCAGTCTCAATAATCAGATTATCAAGGAGCATGGAATTCATCTGATAGGACTGCTGATAAGTAATCTGATAAGCATATAAATAGATCAGGATACTCCCTGCCATAATCAGCGCAATGATAATAAGATATGAAAAAAGCCATTTGTGAAAGAAAGATTTATTTTTATAAAAATTCCTTATACTCAAAACCTTGTTCCCCCCGTCTTTCGACTGTTTTTCCTAAACAATAGAAAAGCTCTGCATCTCTGCCTCATATCCGTCTTAGACAGAGAGAAAGAGTTTCTGGATAAGTATAGCATAAATGCCTGGAAAAACCAATCACTTCTTCTCTTTCTCCAAAGAGAAAAAAGCAAAGAGGGCGCCGCCCCAATAGGCAGTACCCTCTTTCATCCATGAACCTGAAAAGGCCGCTTTATGCCGTCTGTTTCTCCTTATTAATAAGAACAACAGCAGAAGCGAGGGACAACAATCCAACGCCTGCTACCATAATAGGCATGTCGCTCTCACCAGTCTTCGGGGATACAGAACCGTCTGCAGCAGCACCGGCAACGCCAGTGTTATCACCGCCGGCAGAAGCTTCAGCCGCCTCACTGCCGCCCTCTGGGCCAGGAGCCAGAGGTACTTCCGGTTCATCGATTATGACTGTCCCGCTTGGGCTCTCCACCGCAAAAGCCTGTGAAGCAAGAAGCAGGGACAGACCTGCAGCCGCAGCCACAGTTCTGACTAATCTTCTCATCTTAGTTTCCTCCTTTCCTAAACGTAATTTATCTTAATTCAGAGTTTCCTCTGAAGAAAGATCCTCCGGGGATTCTCCGGCGCTGTCCTCCCTATCCGCAGAATCCTCTGATTCGAAAGCGTTACGGTCAAAGCTGGAAGCTACCGTCTCTTCCTTTATCAAAACTCCCTGAACCAGGTATCGGGATGTATCCTTTCCGATACAGGTGCTTAAGGTAACAATTCTGTCATCCGGAGTTACCTCCACCCCTTCCCTTGTCATTTTATTGACAGATCTGGGATTTAAGGCAGATTCCAGATATCTGGCATATTCCTCTCTGTCGGAGAAATCAAAGGAACGGAGAATATGCCTGTTGTCATACTCGTATGCGGAAAAAATCTCATAAGTAAACTTTTTTTCCGGCGTGTAAATATAGAATTCCGGATGAAGGTTGAAAAACTCTTCATCCTGGAACTTGTGAAGATCCTGAAACATAGTTCCATTTCTCATATTATGGCCGTAGATCAGCGTATTAGGATCTGTAAAGTCCTTTTTATTCAAATTCTCTGTGTAGATACTGCCAGATACGGAGTAATTGCCGTCAATGTCGTGATCCAGATAGTACCCCTGATCGGAGCCTTCTCTCTGCACAATGGGATAATCCACTCTGGTGTCGGGAATCACAATCCATCCGTAAATTTCCGAATTTCTCTGCTGAAGCTGGGTAAAATCCACATAAGGCTCTGCGAAAATCTCTGTCTCTTCCTGGCCGGAAGGCGCTGTACTGCTTTCTGCGGTTTGGGATCCTCTTCCCGCTCCTTCTCCTTCTGCAGAAACAGGAGTTTCCGTGGTTTCCACCTTAACCTCCTCCTGAAGCTGCTCCAAAGCCGCTTTTTCCGTAAATCGCTGGTACATATAGGTTCCTACCCAGACGGCGCACAGAAGGCCTATTATCATCAGGACTATAATCAGTATTCTGTAAGTCTTTTTATTGTTCATTGCTATCTACCTGCTTGGGTTCATAAAAGTTTGTCAGCACCATTTGGAAAAGCTTTTCTTCATCCACCCGGTACTGAGCGTATCCATCTTCACCGAGACTGACCTCTCCCGGAACAGTTTCCATATTAATCCGGCTGATCCCGTTCTGAAGAGCCACGGAAGACAGATAAGAAATATCAGATACGGTAAGGTCTGTTACCGTGTAATCAGTTACAATATCAAACAGCTGAACCGGAATCGTAGGATCGCTTAAAGTCTTCTCCATAACGCTTCCGGCAAAGGCAGTAATATACTGTCTCTGGCGGGCCATTCTGGCGTTATTGGAATCCACCGGGGCATCCTCTCCCTTCCAGTTTCTGTAATGGATAAATTCATAGGCCTGGTCGCCGTCTAAAGTAACCCGGTCCCCTGCCTTATAAGTTCCATCACACCGATCTGTAAGCACACCGGCTGCTTCCTCGGTCAGGGTCACCTTAACTCCTCCCACAGCATCGTTAATCACAGGGATGGCAGAAATGCTTACGGCCGCATAGGCCTGAATGGGGATTCCATACATAAGCCTGGATACTGCCAGCTCCACGTTCTCGCAGCTGGCATGAGCGCCGTCCCCATAGGCGTAGGCCAGACAGATCTGCCTTTCTTCCGTTCCCACATACCTGCCGCTTTGTGAATACAAATTAATATCAGTCATTGTCTCTCTGGAAATATTGGTCATGGTAATCTTACCTGTGTCCGTGTCCACAGAAACCAATACAATAAAGTCTGCCTGTCCGGCTTTTCCATATACCTTTTCTCCGCTTTCCAGGGATTTCTTGTCCACTCCCATGCACAAAATATTAACAAGAGAATCCTTGTAACGGTAACGATTTCCGTTATAGGAGATTTCTCCCTCCTCCAAAGGGTCTTCTTCCGGCGCAGCAGTTGTCTCAGGCTCAGTCTCCGGAGCTGTTTCCAAAACCACCGGACCGGCCTCTTTGGTCAGAAGATTGTTTTTTCCTTTATAATACAAAATTCCAAATGTAACGCATACCACCAGAACCAGAAAAAGCACAAAAATCAGGATTCCGACGATGACTCTCAATACTATGTTTTTTTTCTTTTTCTCCCGCTGTTTCATTTCTTCTCCTTTGGTGTCTGTCAACTGGTTCCAGCATAAAAGGGAATAGGATTTTCCCATATTACGTTCTGATTCTTAAGGATCCTTCCAGGGTTTTCCTCCAGGAGAAGCTTCGGACAGGCGCTTCCATATCTGCTGGAAAGCAGGTCCCAGAAAGAGGACATGGAGGTTGTCCGGTAGAGGGAAGAGTGAGCATCGGATGCAGCAATAGCAGCCAGTCTGTGACGAAGTATTCTATCCGCCGCATCCTGCGCTGCTCTGCCAAATCTGCCAAATACGCTTCCCTTATTAATCTGGATCAAAACTCCCATCTGATACCATTCAAAAATATGGGCAGGTACATTCTGCACACAAACATACCTTTCGGGATGGGCCAACACAGGAGTATAGCCCTGCTCCAGCAGTTTGTCCAGAGACCGGTAAATAAAATAAGCCGGCGCATCCAGAGAATTCTCCACCAACAGATACCTGGTGCCGTTAATAGGAAGAAGACTGCCCTCTTTCAGAAGCTCCAATACCGAATGATCCTCTCTTAAAAAGATCTCCATCCCTGTGGTCAGAGTCAAAGGGATGTTTTCTTCTCTCAGAAGAGTCTGCAGATGTTCAAAGGCCCTGCCATACCTTTTGACGTACTCTCCGGCCTGAGAACGGGGCCAGTCCGGAAGATTGCCGTGACTGGTAGCCGCCAGAACCCTGGTTCCGGATGCAGCTGCCATCCGGGCCATATCCAAAGCCGTATCCCAGGAATCAGCGCCGTCATCCAGACCGGAAAGAATATGGGTATGAAGATCAACCATTGGCATCACCAGTTACCCGAACGTGAAGCAAAGCCCTGGCCACCTGGGTAGTATCAAGGGAGTATACCGTATAAACCACAGAATAATCTCCCGGCGTATTGACATTAACCGTTCCTGTAACCTGTACCCGGTCGGCAATACTTCCCACTGCAGGATCTGTGGCTTCTGCAATATAAGACTGAGGAATAAATTCGGAACCTCTTGGAATCTCCACATTATTCTGGGTCAAAGTCAAAGTGATGTCTGACACATCCCCTGTTACCGCCGCCTGAACATCCACAGTAGCCGTATCCAGGTAGGCATTGGTAAGTCCAAAGGTAATCTCATAGTTTCCCATTGACTGGCGTTGCCGCACCCAGGTCACCTGATCGGTCACATCCTGACCAAAGCCGTCGTCTGCCTGAATCTGTCCCCGCTCCTGAAGGACAAAAACCAGATTGGACAAATCCTGGGCCGTAAGCTCCAAAGGACCTGTAATGTAAATCTGAGGCCCTGTATAATTCTTCATAACCAAAGTACGTTCCCCTGTCAGTTCCTCTCCTGCTGAGGTAAACACAGAATAGCGTACAATTTTCCTGTTCATGCTTCCTCTGCCTGTAATCACAGCATTTACCTGTGAAGTAATATCCTGGCCATCTACATCGGTTGCAGTGACTCCGTCCATCAGATTAAGGGCAGTATACCCGTCATAGACCATCTCCGGAGTATCGATCACCAGAGACTGCTGGCCTGCGGCTGTCGTCTCAACAACTGGGGCAGCCGCCTGATCCTGCCGCACGGCGCTTCCGTAAAGAACCACCATAAGAAGCAGGGCAGCCGCTCCTGCAATAAAAGGTATTATCTTATGCTTCATCTGCTTTTTCCTGTTCTTTCTTATTCCTCTGGTCACTGCCGTAGCCATAGCCGTAGCCATAGTAACCATAACCATATCTGCCGTAACCGTATCTTCCTCTTCTGGAAGGAGCGGCGTTGAAGACATATCCCATCATTTCCGCGCCGCATTTCTGAAGATCGTAAATACAGTCCAAAATCCGCCATTTCTGAATGTAATCGTACCGGATAATGTATAAAACGCTGTCTGCGCACTGAGCAAGGGTTCCCGCATCAGCAAACAGCTCTGCCGGAGGCGCATCCAGAAGTATCAGATCGTATTCCTGTCTCAGCTGATTCAAAAGCTGTTCCAATTTTTCATGAATCAGCAGACTTCCCGGTTTTTTATAGGCAGCGGAACCGCACAAATAGCTGATTTTGCTTTTTTCATGGGTCTCAATTGCCTTTTTCAACGGACAACTGCCTTCCAGCACCTCTCCCAAGCCTTTCCCCGGTTTATCTGTCAGGCGCTTCCTGGTATCCTGCTTTCTCAGATCAGCGTCGATCAGCAGAACCTTTTTCCCGTGCTTGGCCACTGTATAAGCCAGATTCAGGCTCAGGGCAGTCTTTCCCTCACCCATGGAGGTACTGGTAACCAGAACCACGTTTCCGGAACGGTTTTCCAGGTCTCTCTCCACCTTCAGCTGAAGTCCCTGAAGATTTTCCTGGAAATTCTGAAGCACCCGCTGGTCAAGAGCGGGATTATTTTTATCTGAATTTTTCCATCTGGCCTTTTTGCGAACTTTAGGAATCTGTCCCACACATGGAATATTCAGTACCGACTTTAACTCCTCCGGCTTCTGCACCGTCCGTTTAAAGAGCGCGTAAAGCCCTAAAAATACCACTCCCACTCCAAGGCCGCCTAAAGCTCCCATCTCTACATTTCTTCTGTAGCTGGGCCTGTTGTACGGAGCTGTTGGAACTGTAGGGACATCAATCATATTAAATCTGGTAGGACCAATAACAAACCGGGCCACATCCGGATACACTCTAATGGCTGAATCCAAAATATCCTTGGCATCCTGAGGATTGGAGCTTACCACACTCATCGTAATCAGGTTGGAATCTGACACCGCAAAAGCGGATATGCTTCCGTTAATACTTGGAACTCCCAAATCCTCCTCAATAGCGTCTGTAAGAAGACTGCTCCCCAGAATATAGGGGAAGGTTTTGGCCAGCTGTCCGGCAGACTGGGTGTCGTAGAAAAAGCTGTAGCTCTCCTCATCATTTCCTGTCATAACAGTGAAAGAAGCGGTAGACCGATACATAGGCGTATAAAAACGGGCAGCTTTTACATACATAACGAAGCTTCCGGCCAATGCCAGGATAAGCAGCAGCCACCAAAAGCGAGCGATTCCATGAAAAAAGTTTCGAAAGACTACTTCAAGATCAATTTCGATTTCATCCTGGTCCTGTCTGTATTCTTCCATCTCTATTCCCCCTTTCCTTCGCTGCTGTATCTTCCATAGCCATAATAGTGATATCTGCTTCTTGCGCCGCTTCCCAGACCGTCACGGAAGGCGTTGGGCACAAAGCCAATCATGTCTATGCCGGCTTCCCGAATGCTGTCTGCCCCTCCGTTGATGGCTCTCACATCGGCTCGGTCCTGGCGCACCACAATAACAGCGGCATCGGCGTTTTTAAAAAGAAATTCAGCGTCACTGGATACTGCCATGGGAGCAGAATCCAGAATCACATAATCGTACTCCTCTTTCATTTTTTCCAGCAGATTTTTCATCTTGGGAGAATCCAGGAACTTTGAGGAATCCTTTACCCCGTTCTGCTGGTAAATCACAGACAGGCTGTCCTTACTGTCCGTAACATACTTCACAATGGATTCTATACACTCTCTTCCATTGAGATAATCCATCAGGCCAATGAGTTTTTCATCTCTGTGATCAAAAATCTTATAAAGAGCCGGTTTTTTCAGGTCAGAATCGATCAAAAGCACCTTTCTTCCCCGTTCCTCCATAGAAAGAGCCAGATTGGCCGCCAGAGAGGATTTTCCTTCATTTTCAGAAATACTTGTAACTACCAGAATTTTCTGTTCCCGCTTTCTCATATGGTGCTCCAGCTGAGCAGCCAGTTTTCCAACTGCCTCCACATAGGCAGTTCCCACTACAGGGGCGGATATGAGAATACTTTTTCTTCTGGCCTTTAAGAAATCCTTCAAGGTCTTATGCTTTCTCTCAAACGGAATTGTCTCCAAAATCCGTCCATCCAGATTTCTGCGGGCGCCTGATCTTGTCTGCACCGTAAACCGCAAAACAGCGAACAGGACAATAAATCCGCATACAACCGCGGCGGCTCCCGCCATTGCCAGCTTCCGGACTCTGTCAATAGACAAAGGATTGGAGGGGCCGAATGGGATATTGGGAGACTGCACCATGCGAAGAACTGCATTGGAAAACAGGTAGTCAGACACGGAATCATAGTTCTCTATGGCAGCCTGAAGCACCATATAGGCCTGACGTGGATTTTCCGCCGTAACCTGAAGCTGAATCAGGTTTGTTTCTTCGATAATGCTGGCGGAAATCTCCGCGTTTATTTCACTGACGCCCAGCTCTTCAGCAATCTTTTCTTTCAGTACATTGCTGGAAAACACTTCGCTGAAGATCCCTGCCATCTGATTGGTCAGGGATAATGAGGTATAGGCATCGCTGCCGTTTCCCCTGGAGCTTACGGCCATCACGGCACTTGAAGTATAGACCGGAGTCCAAAGGGCATGGCTTACGCCTGTGATTATGAGCCAGGCAGCTGCCATTGCCAGGATGATAACCCAGATATTAGCCAGTATAGACCGGATAATTCCAAATATACTGATCTCGTCTAATCGAAATTCTTCTCTGTCTCTCATAGCTGGTACCTCTACTCTCTCACGATTACTGTCATCCAGGTCTCCGCCTCTGTGACTACATTTGTCTGTACGTTCTCCCCTTCTCCCTCTTCACCGGCAGCAGGAGTCATATCACGGTTGGCAATAAAACGGACCTGATAGATACCTGGTTCCTGAGTGTTGACATCAGACTCAACCAAAAGCTGAAGGGGATTTTCTCCTCCCGCTGTGTCTGTAACAGGAAGCATATAGGCATAAGGATCAAGGGTTTCCCCAACCTGGAGATAAACCAATGGCTGGGAAAGCTGAATCTGAGTCTCTGTGGGGTATGTTTCCACCACATGAACGGGAAGCTCCGCTGTCTGACTGTCTCCGAAACTATTGGTTACTTCCACCGTGATGGAATACACTCCAGGCGTATTATAATCAACGGTACTGTCAGCAATGGTAACCAGAGAACTGATATCCCCGTCAATGACATCCATGGCATGAACCCGGTCCAAAGGCTGAGCGATGCGCCCCTGAGGATAGATCAAAGGCTCTGTCAGGGCAAACCTTGGCGGGGCATAATCTGTAAACTGCACTCTTCTGGTAAGAGTAGCAGACTGATTCGAAGAATCAAATACCACATAGGATACGTTGCAGACGCCGGAGGAAATAAAATTACTCAGCCCTCGAACCATGATGCCATCGGTCAGATCTCCATCCTGAACATCTTCAGCGGTAAGGCCTTCTAAAAGCATATCCTCTGTATAAGCAGACGGGATCTCCAAAACTTCACGGTCTGTGGCAATGGAAGGCGGCGCATCCGCCTGATTCTGCCGCTGGGCCGCCATAGAAAGCCCGTACACGCCAAGGCCTAATACAAAAAGCAGTATGACTGCAGCTCTTACGTATTTCATTGTTCTACTTAACCTCTCTTTATCCTTTATTGGCATACCTGCTTCACACTGAAATAAAACTCTGCTATAATTGCCTTATTCATCAACCGGACAGGACCTATTATGGCCTGCCGCCGAAAGGAGATATTATGAAACAGCAGCACAGCAACTTTCTCAGTCTGATTCGTTCCTGCCTGTGGGAAACAGAACCGAACCTTACCTCTCCCGACTGGGAAGGGATCTATGAGCTTGGAAGAATTCACAACCTCATTCCCATGATCTACGAGGCTGCCCGCCTGCTTCCTGCCTTCTCAGAAGCGTCTCAAGACCTTCAAACGAAGTTTATGGAAACAGCCGTCTATCAGTCCACCTCACAGTTTATGAAAACCCAGGAATTTTTCACAGTATACGAAAAATTCGCTGAAACCGGACTCCATCCCCTCGTATTAAAGGGATTGGTTTGCAGAAGCCTTTACCGTCAGCCCGACCTTCGAGGCTCAGGGGATGAAGATCTGTGGATCCAAAAAGAAGACTGGCAGACATACGATAAAATATTAAGGGATCTGGGATACCATCCTAAGTTTGAGGATATCACGCCTATTCTGGATACCATCCAGGAAGCCCATTATACCGGACCTCTTCTTACTCTGGAGCTGCATATTAATCCTTTCGGAACGGAAAATCATATCCGCCGTCACATGAATCGGGTTCTCCAGGATGCCCAGAAGGACAGCATCACCCTTACCATTGAGGGCCATACCATCCATACCCTGAAGCCTACAGATCACTACCTTTTTCTCTTTATCCACCTGTGCAAGCATTTTCTTGGAGGCGGCGTGGGAATCCGGCAGATTATGGATCTCTTTCTCTTCCGTCAGACCTGGGAAAAAGAAATCGACCAGGAGCTGTTTGAGGAAGGAGTAAAGGAGCTTCAGGAGGAAAGCCTGTATCAGGCTGTTGTGGAAATCGGGAGAAGGTATCTGGGCTTTGAACTGCCATCCTTTCCCATCTCCGGCCAGGAGCTGGACGGGCTGCTTGACGATCTGCTGGAGAGCGGATGCTTTGGAAATACTTCCCGTTTCCAACGCCTCAGCAGCACCTATGTAGCTTCCGGCATAGCAGCCAGACGCAAAAGCAGGGGAAGCCTTCGGGTTCTTCTGTTCCCTCCGGCCTCCAGTCTCTATCACAGATATTCCTTTCTGATCAAAAAACCATGGCTCCTGCCTCTGGCCTGGTGTTTCAGGCTGGGGCGATTTAGCAAGGAGGCCCTAACCACCCCAGCTACGGTAATTCGCTCCATAAAGCGAGGCAGGCGAAGAATGAAGCTTATGGACAAATACCGTATGTTTCGTTAAAACCGGTCAAGGAACTCCTTCACCTCATCCTCCCCCGCCTCCTTCATCTGGCGGTGTTCAATTTTATATACCCTGCTGCACAGGGCGAATACACTTGGCCGGTGGGCAGCCACAATTACTGTCCGCCGGTTATCTTTTTTTATAATATTTCGCAGAACTCGTCTCTCAGTACCCACATCCAAGGCGCTGGTAGCCTCGTCTAAAATCATAATGGGAGCGTCTGCCAACAGCGCTCTGGCTATAGAAAGTCTCTGCTTCTGACCCTCGGAAAATCTTCTTCCCTGTTCTCTTACTTGGGTATAAATACCATCCTCCAGCTGTTCCACAAACTCCCAGGCGCAGGCGGCCTTTAAAGCCTCTATGATCTCCTGGTCTGGGGCATCCTCTTTTACCATTCGCATGTTATCCGCAATGGTCCCGGAAAACAGAGTATTTTCCTGGGGGATGTAACTGAACAGACAGCGGGTAGAGGAAGAAGCATGTAACTGGGCTCCTCCCGGATTTCCAATTAGGATGCGGCCTTTCTGAGGCGGGTACAGTCCTAAAAGAAGACGCAAGGTCGTGGTTTTTCCCTGACCGGAAGGCCCGATCAAAGCCACAATCTCCCCCGGCTCCGCATGGAAGCAGGAATCTTCATAGACCCAGCTATGCTCCGGGTAATGAAAGCTTACGCCTTCCATACGCACATAAACTCCCATATCGGAAGCTTTTTTCTTTATCATCAAGGCTTCGCCTTCATCCTGCAGGTTCTCTCTTGGAAGGGTAACCAGCTCCATCACCCGCTCCGCGCTGACGCCGATCCGGATCATGCTTGGAATCAGATTAATAACGCTGCTAAAGGAACCTCGGAGAGAGGAAGCCATGGAAACAAACAGAGTCATAGAGCCATAGCTGATCTCCCCCTGCCACAGGCGGTATACGGCAAACCCATAACAGGCATAGCCTACAAACTGGCCTACCAGAGAGGTGACCATAGAGCTGATGGACTGGAACTGATTCTGTTTTAAAGAGAAATCAATGACCCGCTTTTGAAGGGAGGTCATTCGATCCATCATACCGTCAATCATATGGAAGGCCTTAATAAACTGAAGATTCTGGAAAGTCTCCTGATCAAAGGACATGCTCTCACTGGATAATTCTTGATCCTGCTTTTGAAGCTGACGCATCTTTTTCGTCATATATCTGGAGGACAAAAAAGAAATTGGCGCGCCGGTCAGGGCAAGAGCTGCCATGATAGGGTCCTCACGGACAATGATCACAAAGGCTCCAAGAAAGCTGATGGTGGTGTTTACCAGGCTGGGCAGGAAACTTAATACCCCATTTGCTATTGTGCCGGCATCTCCGTTAATACGATAGAGGAAATCACCGGTTTTGTATTTTTCCAGATAAACCCAGTCCGTCCGAAGTATTTTCTCATAGATATCCGCCCGGATCTCATTGGAAACCTTCAGGCGGATGCGAAGGGACAGACGGGTTCTGATAATGCCGATAAAAGTCTGGGAAACTCCCACCCCCACATAAAGGGAAGCCGCCCAGCCAATGGAAGCGGAATTGTAACCAGTCACCGCGTCAATTAGGCGTTTGGACACCACGGAAGTGCTCAGGCCCAGCGCAGAGCCGGAAGCTCCCAGCAGGATAAACACGCCGATTACCCCCCAGTACCGGCGGATATACAGATACATCCACAGGAACTCCCGGAACAGCTTTTTCAGCTTTCCCTCTTTAATCTTTGTAATCACTTGCTTCAGATCACTCATGGTCCCTATCCCTGCCAAAAATAGTTTGTTCTGTCAGAGCAACCGCTTCTTCATCAGGACGGCAGGAAAGCTCATAGACTGGAATGGTTTTTAGAAGGTGATCCAGAACTTCTATACATAATTCCGTTCCTCCTTCTAACCATTGAGGATAGAAAATGTTATTGGATATTTTTGATATCAACTCAAAACCAGTAAGCCTTCTTATTTCGTTTTTCTCTGACTGTCTTAATATAACCATCCCTTTGACTTCTGCATAAGCATTTTCGCAATAGGAAGACGAGCCATGCCAGGGCGTTCCCCAGCCAATAAATTTATCTTTTTTGTCCTGTACAAACACTAAATCGCCATTTATGATCTGCGCCTTACGATATTTTTGCCATAACTCTGCCTGAGTTGTTTTACCTATACCTGATGGTCCCAGGAATATTAATCCACGTTGCTTATAATTAATAAGGGAAGCATGAAGCTGAATTATCTTCCTTTTAACTGCATTGGCATAAAAAAGCTGAATCAAAAACAGATCCCAGTTTTTTTTAGGGGTTCCGAAAAAAATTTTTCCATAAGACCATTCACGATTCACAATCATGATATCAGAATCATTTACCATTACCAGCTTATCATCTGACTGTAAAGATATCATCTGAACACCATGTAGCATTGTCTGAAGGGCATAGGAGAAAACTGTAAAATTTACATTTTCTGCAGCTTTATCTTTTGCGAATTTATCCCAGTCAGCGTTTAAATCCACTCCAGTAATTTTGCATGTCAATTCAGCAATTTGGAAAATGTTATTTTTACATCTCAATATCGGCACATCCCCTACCAGCTAAGAGAGCACACCAATCAAAAAATTCAGCTGCGTTGTCAGATTTTTCTGAAATCCAAGCGGCTACATCCTCATCTGTTGATGTTGCTGAATCATATGGGAATCCCTCCCACCCTCCATTAGTAAAACCTCCTTCGGTCCATAAAATCGTTGTATTTCCACTTTGGATTCCTCCAGACCCCACTAATCTGTTACTAAACGTACTGGCTGCATTTACTGGCTCATACTGTATTTTAACTTTTACAGCTCCATTCATATTTTCCACCTATCTCTTTCTTCATCATAATATTTTTTTACTCTGGAACAAAAACTCTCACTTATACTATGTACGCTTCCACATTCTGCTGCCAATGTTCCCGCGCATTTTACACAAACTTTATTGACCTTGCAGGTCATGCACTCTTTTGGCCAGGTTAAGTTTTCTTCATATTGAACCAACTGCTTCCAGGCTTCCTGAAAGGGTACTCCCTCTACGCCAATATTCGGCTCATTCATAAAGCCGCAGAAGCGCATCCTTCCGTTCCAGGTTATCCAGTAGCCAATGCGGTAATCTTTGCAGTATGTACAAGGTTTTCTGTTTATATCGACGGGATGTTCCAGGCGATATTGAATTCGCTTTTTTCGCTCTTCCTCCACCTTTTCCAGAACCCGGACCCCATTGACATCTGTATTGGCTCCCCTTACAGAGGAATAAAGATTTCCGGTCCCTGCCAACGGCAGTTTATTTGTCAGCGCATACGTTACCATTCCTTTTATGTCATCTGCATTCTGTCTGATTAATGTGCTGACCAGCTGAACGGGAATTTCCATTTCTCTCAGCTGCTGAATTCCTTGGTCTACCTTTGTAAACCCCTGGCTGATCTTGCATACATCCTGATATACCCCATCATTGGATCCATAAAGGGTAATTTTTACGGTTTTTGGAGGCCACTTTTCCAAAAGCCTTATTATTTCAGGACGGCAAAGAAGATAACCGTTGGTCTGCAGAGTAAGAAAGAATCCCATCTGACTCAGCTCTTCGTAAACCGTCTGGAATTCAGGATACAGCAAAGGCTCTCCGCCTGTAATGCAAAGCCAGACCGTTCCTGCCTCCTTTGCCTCCTGCGCCAGCCGGATCCACTCTTTCGCCGTCAGTTCTCCCCCATATTTTGGAATCTGATCTTCCTGTAAATGGACGTAGCACATAGGACAATTAAAATTACATCTTGGAGTCAGTTCAAAGGTTCCTGATATGGGAATCGCATCTGCATAAGCTTTCTCCCATACCCGTTTATAAAAGGGATCCAGCCACTCCATTCTCCTGCAAGCAGGTTCAAATTCCATTGTCATCAGCCTTTCTGGGAATTTTCACCGTTACCCTGCCTCTATGTACCCCGTCGTCTAAAATAAAGTGATCTGCCAAAACTTTTAAAAATCCGTCTATATCCGCCTTAGCCTGTTCTCTGGTTACTCCGGAATATTTTTCCATAATCTGATCTATCAGCTCTTCTTTTTCAAATTCTCTGTCCTTCATATAGTCCCAGAGATAAGCTCCGCTGGAGGAAATATACACAATATCAGTAACCTCTCGAACAGCCGGCCCAGTAGGTACAATGACATACTGTCCCGCCACTTCTCTTAAAATTAAACCTTCTTTTAATTTCGTACTTCCCACTCCTTATTTCATGGATTGTATTCAATGTTCGGTGTCCTGCTAGACGCTGTATTCATCCAAATTCACCGAAGGCAGTTCCACCGGCTGTCCTGGATTGTAAAGCTGAAGCTGCGCGTTCATGTCAAGAGTATACACGTCAGTTTCTCTTACCATATTCATCTCAGCCGCAATGGTAATCTGACTTGGATTTCCCTGTGAATCCATCACATATTCGCCGGTCACCTCATTTACGGTTACCTCCCGTCCTTCCTGATTGATCATCAGCATCTCAATCAAAGGTTCTGCTGTCTCCTGAAGTTTATCGTCAGCAAGATCAAAGGTAACAATCTTATTGCCATCTTTCTCCCAGTAGACGATACGGTCATACCATTCTTTGTCCGTATACATTAAATTGGTAAATGAAGCAACCTGGCTCTGCGCCTCCTCACTGGAAACTGCAGACCTGGTTTTTGTTCCCATCCAATCTACATAGGAATATCCGTTCTCATAATAAGTATTGTAATAAATCCGGCTGCCTAAGGAGCTCATAGATACATCCATATATAATTTTAGATTGGATGGAGAATTCTTCTGGACAGCCTTTACTGACATATCCATCTCACTTTCCAAATCATAATTCTGATGAGCTTCTTTTGCATCTAAATTATAAGTTAAATCAACATCAGATAAATTTTCATAAGCTGTTTTTGCTTCCTCTAATGTTGCCAAAGAAGTCCACTGAGCATAAGCAGGCGTAATGGAAAGCAGGCTTATGGACGCTGACAAAAAAGCCGTCCGTTTCATCCACGTTTTCATATAACCCTCCCCTCTTAATTATGTTCATAATTTATTCATAATTACATCTATTATAATATTTCAAAATCAGTCTTATGTCAATCAATTTGCCCCAATCAGCGGTGGTAAAAATAGAATTTTTTTCCAGTTTTTATCGACAAATTTCACATTTTTTTCTCTTAAGAATTATGTAAGAAACAAATGCACATTTTTACTATTCCATTTTTTTCAACACCATTCTTATCCATCTTTTGATAACAATCGAGTAGGGGAGATTTTCTCTCCCCTCTCACACCACCGTACATGCCGTCCGGCATACGGCGGTTCAACATAACTTCAAGGCATGACGCTTATTGTAATAGTCAAGACAGCTTATAAGCCCTGCTTT
>DXFU01000022.1 GCA_019114305.1 Candidatus Hungatella pullicola
CGTCGTGAGACAGTTCGGTCCCTATCCGGCGCGGGCGCAGGACATTTGAAAGGAGCTGTCCTTAGTACGAGAGGACCGGGATGGACCGACCGCTGGTGTATCTGTTAGGTATCAGACCTATGGCAGAGTAGCCAAGTCGGGCCGGGATAAACGCTGAAGGCATCTAAGCGTGAAGCCCCCCTTAAGATGAGATGTCCCATGCGAAAGCAGTAAGACCCCTTGAAGAGAACGAGGTAGATAGGGCAGAGGTGGAAGTACGGTAACGTATGGAGCTGACTGTCACTAATCGGTCGAGGGCTTGACCAGACAGGTAAGGGAAGAGGAGAACGGGTGGAAATCGGATTCAATATGTGATTTTGAGGGTATATGGGGGAGAGGGAAAGACGGAGAAGGGGGAACCTGCTTCGTTTTTTTGGAAGGAAGAAGAAAAGAGAGAGAATATGCGCGAGTGGCTCAGTTGGTGGAGTACAACCTTGCCAAGGTTGGGGTCGCGGGTTCGAGTCCCGTCTCGCGCTCTATGTGGTCAGATCTGAAGGTTTGAAATTTAAACTTTCAGATCTTTTTTGATTATAGGAAATTCTGTCCTCTGTGGAAAAATACTCTGTGGTCTTTGTACTTTTTTGTTTTTTGATATTGACAAAAGAAACTGTAACTTTTATAATAACAGTATCAACTGAAACAAAATGAGTTACAGTTAAGCAGGAGGCTATATGGGAATTCAGGTTGAAATCGGAATTTCAGCGTTTACCGTTTTTCTGCAGGGGCTGCTGAGCTTTTTCTCTCCCTGTGTCCTTCCGTTGGTACCCTTATATATTGGATATCTGGCGGGAGGAACAAGAACGGTTGACAATCAGGGAAGAATGATCTATTCCAGAAAAAAGGCAGCGGTTAATACGTTGTTTTTTGTAATTGGAGTAAGCTTTGCATTTTTCCTGCTGGGCTTTGGATTTACGGCCGCAGGTCGATTTTTTGGAGATCATCGTCAGCTTTTCGCCAGGATCGGCGGAGTGATTGTAATTGTTTTTGGCCTGCTTCAGTTAGGAGTTTTTGGCTCTTCTTTCTTAGGCAAGGAGCATAGGCTGCCTTTTCGGCTGAACCAGATAGCTATGAATCCTATTCTGGCACTGGTTATGGGATTTACCTTCAGCTTCGCCTGGACGCCTTGTGTCGGTCCGGCGCTGGCCAGCGTTTTGCTTATGGCCTCATCTGCCAGTTCTCAGACGGTGGGGTATCTGTTAATAGGAGTCTATACTCTGGGATTTGTAATACCGTTTTTAGCAGTAGGACTTTTTACCAGTACCGTGTTGGATTTCTTCAAAAAACATCAGAATGTGGTTCGTTATACGACAAAAATTGGCGGAGTACTGATGATTCTCATGGGAGTTATGATGATAACCGGTTGGATGAATGGCGTTACCAGCTATCTTTCCCAGTTTTCGAATACCGGTACCAGTCAGGCTTCGGAGGAGAAGACGACAGAAACCCAATGGGAGCCGGAAACAGACGTACAGCAAGAAACCGGAATGGAAACTTCAGAAGAGCAGCCAACAATAGGGAATTCGGCGGAAGAGAAAGAACATCTGGTGTCTTTGCCGGCAGAGGATGAGAGAATCGATGCATTTGATTTTACTCTGACAGACCAGTATGGAGAGGAACATACTCTTTCGGAATATAAAGGAAAAGTAATTTTCCTAAACTTCTGGGCCACCTGGTGCGGTCCATGTAAACAGGAGATGCCGGATATTCAGGATATTTATGAAGAATATGGAGAAAATAAAGATGACCTGGTCATATTAAGTGTGGCCAATCCAAAGACAGATGAACAGCCTTACAATAATGACGGAACAATAGAAGAAGTTGCCCAGTTTATGGAGGATAATGGATATACTTATCCAAGTCTTATGGATACTACAGGGGATACCCTGCTTCAGTATTATGTGACTTCATTCCCTACCTCATTTTTCATTGACAGGGAGGGAAGAGTCATTGGATATATGGTAGGAACACTTTCCAGAGAGATTATGGAGGATGTTATCACACAGGCGCTGGAAGAAAGCGCGGAATAGGAGGATTCTAATGGCAGTTTACACATTAACACAAAGTAATTTTGAGACAGAAGTTTTAAACAGCAGTGATCTTGTTATGGTGGATTTCTGGGCTACTTGGTGCGGTCCCTGTAAGATGTTTGCTCCAGTGGTGGAAGAGATTGCCAATGAAAACCATCCGGGAATAAAGGTGGGAAAAGTGAATGTTGATGAGGAACCGGATCTGGCAGGACAGTACCGTGTTATGAGCATTCCCACCCTGATATTTTTTAAGGGCGGTAAGCAGGTAGCTACTTCTGTTGGAGTTAAGTCCAAGAAGGAAGTGCTTGACATGGCAGAACGTCTGAAATAGGCGGATTTGCTGTTGCAGATAGTTGGAAAAAGCAGTATGGAGCCTTGGGGATCTGTACTGCTTTTTGCGTCTGTACTGTTGTAAAAAGCTTAGCCGGCAGTGATATTTGCTCCTCTATAAATTCTGGCCTTTTCCTCGACAAAAGAATGATTGTTGGGTATAATATAAAGTATATGCTATACCCAAAATACAGAAAGCAGGTGGGAATATGAGTCATAAAAAAAGCGTTGCCAGAAGCCTTCTTATGATTACTCAGCTGGGATTGAGTATTATGGTTCCCGTGTTTGTCTGTATTTTTATCGGCTATTGCATTGACAAGTATGCAGGAACCCATGTGGCTTTGTTTTTTTTGATTCTGGGATTTCTGGCTGGAGGAATGAACGGCTATAAGCTGGTAAATACTACTGTTGCCATGAATGAGAAAGAGGAAAAGGAAGAGAGAGAACGAAAGCTTCAGGAGAGAATCAGCAGTCAGTCAGGCAAGGCCTGTAAACCGAAACCCAAGAGCCGCGTAAAAAAGGGCGGGGATTAACAGGAGGAAGTAAAATGGACAAAAACACAAGGATTCTTGTTGGAGAGGTTTCCGTAGGGATTTTGCTTTTCACTATGGCAGCGATGCTGGTTGCCCTGGTTGTGTATCCGGAAAAATCGGTGTTTGCTGGACTTCTTTTGGGCATGGTTATTGCATTCCTTATGTTCCTTTCCATGGCGCAGGTACTGGAGCGTTCCATGAGAACGGGAGAACCTGCGGCCGTTCAAAGGAGAACCATTATCAGCGCGGTAATACGTTATTTAATATTAATTGTTATTCTGGCAGTGGTTCTGGTATATTGGAGAGAACAGGTCAATGTAATTGCTTTAGTCATCGGAGTCTTTGGACTGAAAGTGGGTGCTTACATTCAGCCGGTGCTGCACAGATTCCTTAACCGCAGAAAGAATGCTGGCTGATTTTTGCGTAAAGGCTGTGACTTTTTCAGGAAAGGAGGATTTGCGTATGGTCGTGGCAAGTGCCAATAATGTGGACTTTATGATCAAAGGAGTAGCCAAATTTACTCTTTTTGGACAGGAGCTTTGGATTACTACTACAGAGATCGGCATGAGCATTGTGACTCTTGTAATTTTGATTCTGGCAATATGCGCCAATCGGAAGATGAAGCATGCCAAGGAAGTGCCGGATACTTTTCAGAACATTCTGGAGTTTGCAGTGGAAGCATTGGATGGAATGGTAAACGGAACTATGGGACACAATGCCAGAAAGTTTCTCAATTATATTGGGACTATATTTATATTTATATTGTTCTGCAATATTGGCGGTCTATTTGGTCTCAGAACACCTACGGCTGATTTTGGCGTAACGTTTATGCTGGGTTTGTTTACATTCTGCATTGTCCAGTATCAGGGCATAAAGAATCATGGAATCGGGCATTTTACAGGTCTGTTTCAGCCGTTCCCGGTGCTGTTCCCAATTAACTTAATTGGTGAGATTACCAACCCCCTGTCCCAGGCGCTGCGTTTGTTCGGAAACATGATGTCCGGCGTGGTCATTATGGGACTTTGGTATGGTATGATGCCTATCTTTTTACAGATCGGCATTCCATCATTTCTGCACGTTTATTGTGACTTGTTTTCTGGCTGTATACAGACCTATGTGTTCTGTATGCTGACTATGGTATATGTCAATGATAAAATGGATTAAGAAAATATTATTTCAGGAGGAATTAGTTATATGAACGGAATTTCAGGACAGGATTTTATTTTAGGTTGTTCAGCTATTGGCGCAGGTCTTGCAATGATCGCCGGTATTGGACCTGGTATTGGACAGGGAATCGCTGCGGGACACGCTGCAGCTGCCGTGGGACGTAACCCGGGAGCGAAATCTGATATTACTTCCACCATGCTTTTAGGTCAGGCCGTAGCAGAGACAACCGGTCTGTATGGTTTCGCCGTAGCCGCAATCCTTATGTTCTTAAAGCCATTCAGCTAAAAGGAAGTTAGAATGGGAGAGAACATAGAGCGAGAGGAGGCGAAATCTTGGAACGGTTATTGGGATTTGACCCACAGATGCTTTTTGACTCGTTTGTGACTGGCATTAATATCTTTATTCTGTTTTTTGCTCTCTCTTATCTGCTTTTTAACCCGGTGAGGGATGCTTTGGCGAGAAGGCGGAACAAAATCGAAGGGGAATTAAAGCAGGCGGCTGATGATAAAGAAAGCGCCGCAGCCATGAAGGCAGAGTATGAAGCAAAGCTTTTAGAAGTGAGAAAAGAAGCGGAAGAGATCCTGGAAGAAGCCAGGAAAAAGGCAAAACAGCGTGAAGCAGAGATTATTGCGCAGGCCAGAGAGGAAGCAAGCCGTATCGTTGAGAGAGGAAACAGGGAAGTGGAGCTGGAGCGGAAGAAGGCTCTGGATGAGATGAAGGAGCAGATTGTTTCCATTGCCACCGTTATGGCAGGCAAAGTGGTAACGGCGTCCATAGACCCCAAAGTACAGGATACCTTAATTGACGAAACTTTGAAGGAAATGGGTGAGAGCACATGGCGAAGCTAGTTTCAAAGGTATACGGGGATGCGCTGTTTGAGACAGCTATGGAGAAACAGGAAATTGACCAGCTGTATGAGCAGGTGAAACTTCTGAAGAAGATCTGGAACGACAATAAGGATCTGGCAGAGCTTTTAGATAATCCAAGAATTGTAAAAGAGGAAAAAATTCAAATTATCAAGAATATTTTTTCAGGAAGATTCTGTGATGATCTGACAGGTTTTCTCACTGTGATTGTGGATAAGGGCAGACAGAAGGAGATACCGGCAATCTGCGATTATTTTATAGGGATTGTAAGAGAATATAAGCGGATGGGAGTAGCCTGGATCACCAGCGCTGTGGAGCTGAGAGACAGCCAGAAAGAAGCCATTGAAAAGAAGCTTTTAGATACCACAGATTATGTGGGATTTGAGATGAATTATAAAGTGGAGCCAGAGATTATCGCAGGTTTGATTATTCGAATCGGAGACAGGATTGTGGACTCCAGTGTAAGGACGCAGTTGGAAAATCTGCGCCGCCAGCTTTCCGGACTTCAGTTGTCTTAAGAAAGCGGCAGGAAGGTTTTAGAACAAATTAGAAGGAAGGTGCAGGCCTGAATGAATTTAAGACCAGAAGAAATCAGTTCGGTCATTAAAGAACAGATTGAAAGATATTCCGCCAATCTGGAAGTGTCTGACGTTGGGACAGTAATCCAGGTGGCGGACGGTATTGCCCGCATCCATGGTCTTGAGAATGCTATGCAGGGTGAGCTTTTGGAATTTCCGGGAGAGATCTACGGCATGGTGCTCAATCTGGAGGAGGACAATGTAGGCGCCGTTCTTCTCGGAGCAGGAGACATCAGCGAGGGAGATACGGTGAAGACGACTGGAAGAGTGGTTGAGGTACCAGTAGGTGACGGACTGACGGGAAGAGTAGTCAATGCCCTGGGACAACCCATTGACGGCAAGGGCCCTATTCACGGGGAAGGATACCGAAAGATTGAGAGAGTAGCTCATGGAGTGATTGACAGAAAATCCGTAGACACTCCTCTTCAGACAGGGATTAAGGCCATTGACGCTATGATTCCCATTGGAAGAGGACAGAGAGAACTTATTATCGGTGACCGTCAGACCGGTAAGACGGCCATTGCAATAGATACGATTATTAATCAGAAGGGACAGGGAGTTCACTGCATTTACGTTGCCATCGGACAGAAAGCGTCCACTGTGGCTGCAATTGTAAAAACTCTGGAAGAATATGGAGCCATGGATTATACCACTGTTGTAGTGTCCACAGCTTCTGATCTGGCCCCTCTTCAATATATTGCCCCTTATTCCGGATGCGCCATTGGGGAGGAATGGATGGAAAGAGGAGAAGATGTACTGGTTGTCTATGATGATTTAAGTAAGCATGCAGCAGCT
The DNA here is from genome assembly GCA_019114305.1 of Candidatus Hungatella pullicola. Classification (GTDB taxonomy): domain Bacteria; phylum Bacillota; class Clostridia; order Lachnospirales; family Lachnospiraceae; genus Hungatella_B; species Hungatella_B pullicola. The sequence goes on from DXFU01000022.1 coordinate 6,336, forward strand.
TACCGTACACTGTCTCTGCTTCTTAAGAGACCGCCGGGACGTGAGGCTTATCCGGGAGACGTATTTTATCTCCATTCCAGACTGTTAGAGAGGGCATCCAAACTGTCCGACGCTTTGGGGGGCGGTTCTCTTACGGCCCTTCCTATTATTGAGACCCAGGCAGGAGACGTGTCAGCTTATATTCCTACCAATGTAATTTCTATTACTGACGGACAGATTTATTTTGAGACAGAGATGTTTAACTCTGGTTTTCGTCCGGCAATTAACGCAGGACTTTCTGTTTCGCGAGTGGGTGGTGCTGCCCAGATTAAGGCTATGAAGAAGATTGCGGCTCCTATCCGGGTGGAGCTGGCTCAGTACCGTGAGCTGGCAAGCTTTGCTCAGTTTGGCTCAGAGCTGGATAAAGAGACGACAGAACAGCTGGCTCAGGGTGAGAGAATCCGTGAAGTATTAAAGCAGGGGCAGTATGAGCCCATGCCCGTGGAATATCAGATTATGATTATATTCGCGGCTACAAGAAAGCTGCTTTTAGATATTCCTACAGCAAGGATTCTGGAATTTGAAAAGGCGTTGTTTGGATTTATTGACAGCCAGTATCCGGATATTCCTTCTAAGATCCGTGAGACCAGACAGCTGGATGATGATTTGGAGGCAGAGCTTACAAAGGCCATTCAGGAATGCAAAAGCAAAGCTTTTTAAAGGCAGGTGAAGACGAATGGCATCTATGAGGGATATTAAACGCAGAAGAGAGAGCATACAGAGCACGGAGCAGATTACAAAGGCCATGAAGCTGGTATCTACTGTTAAGCTGCAGAAATCCAGGGGAAAGGCAGAGGAGTCGAAACCTTACTTTAACCTGATGTATGATACCATCTGTTCCATGCTGCGCAAGTCCGGCAGTATTGACCATAAGTATCTGAAAGCCGGGAATTCACCGAAAAAGGCAGTTATAACCATTACCTCCAACCGAGGGCTGGCAGGAGGATATAATAACAATATTGTTAAGCTGGTTTCCGGAGATTCCCGCTTGGATCAGAAAAATGTAACTGTTTATGCCATTGGCCGAAAAGGAAAGGATGCCTTGTCCAGAAAAGGTTATGCCGTTGCGGCCGACTACTCAGAGGTTCTCAATGAGCCGGTTTATCAGGATGCAGCTGAAATTACAGGAGAGCTTTTGAAGGCATTTGAGAAGAATGAGATCGGGGAGATCTACCTGGCATATACTTCCTTTAAAAACACGGTCACTCATATACCTACCATCAAGAAGCTTTTGCCGGTGGAAATGGAGGATGAAAGGGAGAAAACCGATCTGACTTTGATGAATTATGAGCCGGATGAGACACAGGTTCTGGATGCGATTATTCCAAAATATATGAGCAGTTTAATTTACGGCGCTCTTCTTGAGGCAGTAGCCAGTGAAAACGGTGCCAGAATGACGGCTATGGATTCGGCGACTAACAATGCGGAAGAGATGATAGAAGAACTGGGACTGGCATATAACCGGGCAAGACAGGGCTCCATTACTCAGGAGCTGACAGAGATCATTGCCGGAGCCAACGCAATTTCATAACAGCGGAATTCCCAATAAAGCCATCATGGGCCCTGCAGAGCAGACACCGTCATAGCGCAAAAAGATGGCGGGCCTATTTGGAATGCCGAAACAATGCCGTCTGATGGCGGTTAAAGATTTATAGAAGAGTATAGGATTTAAGAATAAAATAAAGGAGAAACAAGATGGCAGAACAAAACGTTGGTAAGATCACCCAGGTCATCGGCGCGGTATTGGATATTAAGTTCAGCCAGGGAACGCTTCCTCACATCAATGAGGCCATTGAAATTGCTACAAAGGATGGCGGAAGTCTGGTTGTGGAGGTGTCCCAGCATCTTGGCGATGATACGGTGAGATGTATTGCCATGGGTTCTACAGATGGACTGGTTCGGGGCATGGAAGCAATAGCTACCGGAGCTCCTATCAGTGTACCTGTAGGAGAAGCTACGCTGGGACGAATCTTTAACGTCCTGGGCCAGCCCATTGACAATAAACCAAAACCGGAGGTGGAAGAGTATCTTCCTATCCACAGACCAGCGCCTACCTTTGAGGATCAGTCCACAGAGACTGAGATTCTTGAGACGGGAATTAAGGTGGTTGATCTTCTCTGCCCTTATCAGAAGGGCGGAAAGATTGGGCTGTTTGGCGGAGCCGGAGTAGGAAAAACAGTACTGATTCAGGAGCTGATCCGTAATATTGCCACAGAGCATGGCGGATACTCTGTATTTACAGGTGTAGGAGAGCGTACCCGTGAGGGAAATGACCTGTACTATGAGATGCGGGAGTCAGGAGTTATAAATAAAACAACCATGGTATTCGGACAGATGAATGAGCCGCCGGGAGCCCGTATGAGAGTGGGTCTCACCGGACTGACTATGGCAGAGTATTTCCGTGATAAAGCAGGAAAAGATGTGCTTCTTTTCATTGACAATATTTTTCGATTTACCCAGGCTGGCTCTGAGGTATCCGCCCTTTTGGGACGTATGCCTTCTGCGGTAGGATATCAGCCCACTCTTCAGACTGAGATGGGCGCTCTTCAGGAGAGAATTACTTCTACAAAGAACGGTTCTATCACATCGGTTCAGGCTGTATATGTGCCTGCAGACGATCTGACTGACCCGGCTCCTGCCAATACCTTTGCTCATTTGGATGCGACTACAGTATTAAGCCGTTCTATTGTAGAGCTTGGTATTTATCCGGCTGTGGATCCTTTGGAGTCTACTTCACGAATTCTGGATCCAAGAATTGTCGGTGAGGAACACTACCAGGTAGCCAGAGGCGTTCAGGAAGTGCTTCAGAAATACAAAGAGCTTCAGGATATCATTGCTATGCTTGGTATGGATGAGCTGTCTGAGGAAGACAAGCTGACTGTATCAAGAGCCAGAAAGATTCAGAGATTTTTGTCTCAGCCATTCTTTGTAGCAGGACAGTTTACCGGTATGGAAGGAAGGTATGTTCCGCTGGCTGACACCATTCAGGGATTTAAGGAGATTCTGGAAGGAAAGCACGATGAGATTCCGGAGAGTTATTTCTTAAACGCAGGAAGCATTGATGATGTTCTCGCCCGAGTGAAAAAATAGGAGGTGGGACGATGGCTGATTTATTCAAGCTGAAGATAATGACTCCTGAGCGGGATTTCTACGAAGGGGAGGCATCTATGGTGGAATTTACTACTACAGAGGGAGAGATAGGAATTTATAAAAACCATATTCCTCTTACTGTGGTAGTTGCTCCCGGAGTTTTGAAAATCCATGAGGAAAATGGAATCAGAGATGCGTCTCTCATATCCGGATTTGCGGAGATTCTTCCGGAGCGGGTAACGATTCTGGCTGAGACAGTGGAATGGCCAGATGAAATTGATGCGGCCAGAGCTCAGGCAGCCAGTGACAGGGCTCAGAAGAGATTACGGGAAAGCAATGGACAAATCGATGTGCTGAGAGCGGAATTGGCGCTGAAGAGAGCCCAAGTCCGCCTGTCTCTTACAAAATAGACCGGTTAAGGAGAATAAATTTTAAATGAAAAAGCGAGGTGAGAAGGCCTGGAAGGCCGGTCTTACCTCGCTTTTTCCTTGGGCAGCAGTTTATTGCTTATTATTTTTTTTCAGGCCATTTTCGGAAAAGATAATACCATACCATAATGGTGCAGTAAATCAATGCCAGGCCCCATGCCAGAGGATTAGAAATACAGATTCCGAAAAATCCCAGTCCCCATACAGCAAAGACACCGCCCAGACTTCTGCCTATCAGTTCCCCTACTCCGGAGACAATGGCCTGAAGACTGTAGCCAAGACCCTGGAGAGTGTTGCGCATAATCATCAGAGAACCATGAATGAAGAAAAGAGCGCTCATAATGGTTAAATATTCCACGGCCTCAGAGGCTGTTTCACTGACTGTTTCTCCTAAAACAAAACCTACCAGAGGTGTTTTCAGGAAGAAAATCACCACCCAGATCACCGCGCAGTAGAGGTATTGTATGGTCAGTCCGCTTCGAATCCCCTGTTTGATTCTGTCAATCCGCCCTGCGCCGAAGTTCTGTCCCGTATAAGTAGCCATAGCCATGCCTACGCTTTCCATTGGAAGAGTGAACATTTGACGGATTTTTTCCCCGGCCGTCTGTGCGGCCACCGCTACAGTTCCCAGGCTGTTAATGGCTCCCTGCATAACCACTGCGCCAATGGCAGAGACAGAATATTCAAAGCCCATGGGAAGACCGATGATACACAGCCGTTTCATTTTTTCACCGGAAAGCACTTCCTTTTTCAAAGAAAGATGGATAAGATCAATACGGCATAAAAGCCACCAGGTATTTAAGATCCCGCTGATCAGCTGGCTGAGAATGGTTGCCCAAGCTGCGCCGCCGATTCCCATGGACAAAGGAACAATAAAAAGATAGTCCAGAGCAATGTTCAGAATACTGGAAAACAGCAGAAAATAAAATGGATGGCGAGAATCCCCCACTGCCCTCAGAGCGCTGGCAGAGTAGTTGTAAAGCATGGAGGCAGGAATTCCCAGGAAAATAATACGCACATATTCCACTGCCAAGGGAAGGATATTGTCTGGTGTCCGGATTAAGATCAGCAAAGGCCTGGCCGTCAGAATTGTGACGGCCGCCAGAACCATGCTGATGATGAAACTTAAAAAGGCGCCGTTGGCAAGATACAGGTTTAACTCTTCTCGGTTATGTGCGCCAAAGCTTTGGGCCAGCTGAATTCCGAAGCCTACAGTCAGTCCCTGGACAAATCCAAGGATGAGGAAGTTGAGAGAATAGGTGGTCCCCACTGCTGCAAGGGCATCTACGCCAAGACATCGGCCCACAATCACTGTGTCCGCAAAACTGTAAAGCTGCTGAAACAGAGTTCCCAAAACCAAGGGGATAGAAAAGGAAAAAATCTGCCGTATGGGATGACCTGATGTCAAATCCATGATTTGTGTTTTGTTCATTTTATAAATCCTCATTAAGTGATTTTATTTCTGGAGCATTTTATTTTCCGCCTACATAGATCTCCAGATTTTTGTGGGCCTTTCGGTAGCCGGAAGGAGTCATGCCTGTCACGGACTTAAAAATCCTGTTAAAGTGGGTCAGATTAGAAAACCCGGTTTCCTGACAGATTGCGGTAATATTTTTATCTGTTTCCATAAACAAGCGCTGAGCATTCATAATCCTGGTTACATTTACATACTGGATGACAGTAGTGTTGGTGTAGGCCTTAAATTCTCTGCAGAGATGGAATGTGCTGATATAAAATCTGTCTGCCAGATTTTCTAAGGTAATGTTTTCGTTGTAATGATTGTGAATATAGTGGATAATCTGGCTGATCCTGTTTTGCTGTTCTGTTTTAATGGCAGAGGGAATCCGTTTCTGCCTTGCCAGATGATACAAAAGGAGATTTAGAAGGGAATGAGAGCATTCTTTCTGAAAGGCCTTGGGCTGTTCCTGCTCCTGAAGCAGTTCTGTCAGGATTCTTCCAATGACCTGCCTTTCCTTGAGATTCGTCTGATACATTCCATTGGATTCATCTAAAAGCTTTATGAGTTCAGGGGATTCTACCTCGTCAGAACGGAAATACAGAACAATCCGCCTAAACGGCATATTCTGCGCTCCGTAGGAGTAGTGCATAATATAAGGAGAGAACAGCATGAACTCTCCTCCTTTCAAAAGATAGACCTCATCCTGAAGCCTTTGATACCGTCCGCCCTCTTCTAAAAAATAAATTTCATAATAATTGTGATAGTGAGGCTGGGTCATATTGTCATTAACCCCTGTAATTCGTTCACAGGCAATACTCGCCCCCTGGGCCATCATAATTCCTGCCTGATCGAGCATAGATCTCCTCCCTTCCGCTGTTTTGTCAAAATCTTTCATAAATTATAACAAGGTCGTGACTTAAAAGCAAGATATGTAAAAAATATACTGATAAATACCAATTATAGTCTAGATTTGCTGAGAGAACTATCCTTATAATGGGGTTACAGAGAATGAGAACCATCAAATTAAAAGGAGGTTATGTGAAATGAAAGTTTGTACCACTGCATTTGCGGTAACCCAGGAGAGTAATTATTTTTCTGTAGCAACCAACTGCGTGGAAATCCGTATTTGGTTTGTGACAGACTCTGTGGTAAGGATACGGGCAGGATTTGACCAAGACTTTGCGGAAGAGTCTTACAGCCTGGTTATGACGGCCTGGGAAGACCGAATGGATGAGTTTTTAGGTAAATACAGAAGACGGGTGGAAACAGCCAAAGCAGAACTAGATGATGGAATGGATAAGGCAGTAATTCGAGGACAGGAGCTGACGGTGGTTGTTGAGAAATCTCCTTTCCGTATTTGCGTATACGATAAGGAGGGAACCATGCTTCACAGTGACATTGTGGATCTGGCTTATCAGGAAGACTCCAACCATCGCCGGATCCACACCAGTGAAATCTCACCTGAAGACTGTTTCTATGGATTTGGCGAGAAAAGCGGCGAGTTTAATAAAGCCCAGAAATTTATGGGAATGAGTCCAAAAGACGCAATGGGATATAATCCAAAGGAAACGGATTCCCTGTATAAACACATTCCGTTCTATATTAAGCTGAATCGTCAGACCCAAAAGGCTGTAGGATACTTCTATCACAATACTTATGAATGTGATTTTGATATGGGCCGCGAAAAGAGCAATTACTGGAAAATGCACAGCCGTTACCGGACGGATGGGGGCGACATTGATTTGTTCCTGATTGCCGGTCCCTCTGTAAGGAAGGTCGTGGAGCGATATACAGATCTGACTGGAAAGTCGGCTCTTCTGCCCCGGTATGCCCTTGGATACCTGGGATCCTCTATGTATTATCCCGAGCTGGAATCGGACTGTGACGATGCGATCCTGGAATTTATTGACACAACAAAGGAAGAAAAAATTCCTGTAGATGGTTTTCAGCTGTCTTCCGGCTACTGTACAGTGGAGACAGACAAGGGAGTAAAGCGCTGTGTATTTACCTGGAACAAGAAGCGTTTTAAGAATCCAAGAGAATTTTTCAAGGAGATGAAAGATAGGGGAATTACAGTAACCCCTAATGTAAAACCGGGAGTTCTTCTCATTCATCCTATGGCTGAGGATATGAAAAAGAAGGGGATGTTTATTAAGGCAAGTGACAGCGACAACCCGGGAATCGGAACCTGGTGGGGCGGTCAGGGCATGTTCGTTGACTTTACGAAAAAATCTGCTCGTGAGGACTGGAAAAAACTTTTAAAAGAAAATGTTTTGGACTATGGGACCTGTTCCATATGGAATGACAACTGTGAGTATGACAGTCTGGTAGACAAGGACTGCCGCTGTGACTTTGAAGGAAAGGGAGGCACAGTTGGACAGCTGAAATCCGTAATGGCCAATATTATGTGTCAGATTACAGACGAGGCAGTTTGTGAGACCTTTGAAAATACCCGCCCCTATATTGTATGCCGTTCCGGACACTGTGGAATTCAGCGATACGCCCAGACCTGGGCCGGGGATAACCTGACCTGCTGGGAGTCTTTAAAATACAATATTGCCACCATTCTGGGAATGGGGTTATCCGGCGTGGCAAATCAGGGATGTGATATTGGAGGATTTTATGGACCCGCTCCGGAGGGAGAACTGTTTCTGCGCTGGATTCAGAACGGAATTTTTCAGCCTCGTTTCTCCATTCATTCTACTAATACAGACAACACTGTAACAGAGCCATGGATGTACAGCGACTTAAAGGACGAAATCCGGCGGGCTATTGAGTTTCGGTATCGGCTGAGTCCATATCTCTATTCTCTAATGGAGCGGGCTCACCGAATGGGACTTCCCATTATGGAGCCTATGTGCAGCGCTTTCCAGAACGATCCCAAGTGTTATGAAGAGGGGGTTGATTTCATGTTCGGCGACTCTCTCCTGGTTGCCAATGTGGTGGAGAAAGGGGCCAAAACCCGAAGCGTTTATCTGCCAAAAGGAGCTGTGTTCTATGATTTTTACACCAGAGAGGCTTATACAGGGGGACAGACAATCGAAATTCCAGTTACTTTAAGTACTATTCCTCTGTTTGTCAGAAGCGGAGCCATTATTCCTATGGCATCCAATCAAATGACTAATTTGGCAACACAAAAGGCGGTAGGAATTAATCTTTTGTGTGCGGCAGACAGAGATGGGGAATTTGATCTCTATGAGGACGACGGCATAACCAAGGATTACGAGAACGGGGGATATTTAAGAACCCATATTGTCATGACAGCCGGAGAGCGGACGTATTTGGATTTTACGGTGGAGGGAAATTATGAGACAGCAGTGGAAGATCTGGCTATTGATATGATACACCGAGAGAAGGCTCCTTATTGGGTAGCTGTTGATGGTGTGCAGATTCCCCATTTCCTGCACAGGAGAAAATATGAGGAGGCTGAATGCGGCTGGTATTACAGCCAGAGACTAAAGTCAGTTCAGATAAAATATAAGAACCCGAAAAAGAATCATCAGGTTCTTATATCCTTTGAACAGTTTGATTTAATTGGAATGTAAACCGATAAAGGTTAAGAGGGATTGCAGGCATTGACAAAGGCATGAAACATACGGGCCATGGCAGGCTGTGTCTCCCACATGTATTCCGGATGCCACTGGACGCCCAGGAAGAAAGGACAGCCCGGGTGTTCGACGGCCTCTATGATGCCGTCTTCGGAATAGCCTGCAGCCTTCAAGCCCGGAGCCAGATCCCGTATGGCCTGATGGTGCATGCTGTTTACCTTTATTTCACAGCAGTCCAGAACAGAGGACAGGAGGCTGTCTGGATTTACAGTTACCGTATGAGATGGAAGGCGGTAGTCAAAGGTTTGGGAATGTGCCAGGGGAAAGGGTGAGGAAACCTGAGAATCTATGTCCTGCCATAACGTCCCGCCTAAAGCCACGTTTAAAAGCTGAATCCCGCGGCAGATGCCCAGGACAGGCTTTCCTGTTTTCATGGCAAGGGGCAGCAGGGAAAGCTCCAGCCTGTCTCTTTCATCACAGATTTCACCGCAGTTTTTATGTACCTCCTGGTTATAGTGAAAGGGATGAATATCAGGGCCTCCCGTAAAGAGAAATCCATCTGCCATAGAAAGAATCTGCTTCAGATCTTCTCCTTCTGAATAAAGAGAGATGGTAAAGGGGATGGCACCGGCGGCCTTTAAGGCCTTTAAATAGGTGTATTTCACATAGGTAATCTGCTCCTTGGAATGATAGGAAGGAGTAACTGCAATGAAAGGTTTTTTCATGGACGGACAATCTCCCTTCTAAGAATTTATTTTACTGCAAAAAAATGCCTCTTTCGTAAAACGAAAGAGGCATTGAATTTGCGATTAAGCTTCGATTAGCCCTCGATAGCGCCTACTGGGCATGTTCCTGCGCATGTACCACAGTCGATGCATGTATCAGCGTCGATAACGTACTTGCCATCTCCCTCAGAAATAGCGCCTACTGGACATTCACCTGCGCAAGTACCGCAGCTTACACAGCTATCACCAATTACATATGCCATAATAACTTACCTCCTTATATTCTATACATTTGTCTTTATTTTATACCAGAATGACAAAAGATTCAAGTGGAAAATCCTTCTGTCTATGTTCTAAATCAGGAGCAAGAAGGAGAGGACAGACTGGCTCTTCGATCCCGGATTCCCCGAAGAATTGATTTTTTGGCTTCGAGGGCTCCGTCTTTGGACATGGGAGAAATGTCTTTCAAGGGATAATCCATTCCCAGCTGCTGGTATTTTACCTTTCCCATATCGTGATAAGGCAGAACATCCAATGCCTTAACCATTTTGAGACCGCCGATAAACCAGCCCAGCTCATAAAGATCCTTTTCATTGTCCGTAATTGTGGGAACCACCACATGACGAATCCACATGGGAACTCCCTTTTCATTTAAGTAGGAAGCAAAAGCAAGAATCCTCTGGTTTGAATGGCCGGTTAACGTTTTGTGCTTTTCCGGCTGAATCTGTTTGATATCCAGCATAACCAGACAGGTGGATGCCAGGAGGCGATCCAGCTTTTCAAGGTAAACGGGGTTATCTGGCAGAAAGGTGATTCCTGAAGTATCCAGGCAGGTGTGGATGTCCCTTGCTCTTGCCTTTTCAAACAGCTCCGTTACAAACTCAATCTGCATCAAAGGTTCTCCGCCTGTGACAGTAATTCCGCCGCCTTTGTAAAAGGGGCGGGAGGATTCATACTGTGCTAAAATCTCTTCTGCTGTCATATCGGTTCCGCCTGCCATGTCCCAGGTGTCCGGGTTATGACAGTACAGGCATCTCATAGGACAGCCTTTGGTAAAAACAACCATACGAACTCCGGGACCGTCTACGGTACCGAAGCTTTCTATGGAATGAATATGTCCTGTCATGGATTAAACACGTCCTTTCCCTAAATCCGCCGCCGGGCCAACCTGGTGCTTCTCAATAGATGCAGATTGTCAGACGGCAGAACTTCCATAAAAAGGCAGCAGGCCAAGATCAAGAAGTTTGACCTTGGCCGTAATGGGTCCTTTACAGGCCGCCTGCCTGTGAATGTTGCTTGTTAAATTTTCTGAGAGAAAATTACATTGCATTGTGGAAAGTACGGGAAATAACCTCGTCCTGCTGTTCCTTAGTCAGCTTAATAAAGTTTACGGCATAACCGGAAACACGTACAGTCAGCTGAGGATAATTCTCCGGATGCTTCTGAGCGTCCAGAAGAGTTTCTTTGGTAAATACATTAACATTTAAGTGATGGCCGCCTTCTGCAGCGTATCCATCTAACAGATTTACAAGGTTATTGATCTGAGCTTCACTGATATTTGCCATTTTATAGTCCTCCTATTTTGTTGAATTAATAAGTGTCGTCCATCTCTGTACGGCTGTTCTCCGGACTCTCTTCGTCAGTGTCAAGTCCCTGAAATAAGGTAGGGATATTGCAGGCAAGGTCGCCGGCTGCACAGTCCAGAGAATTTAAAGTAGTAACGGTTTTGGCCATAGTTTTTTCTGCGCTTATTTTCCCATCCTGGGAAACACTGATATTCATATGGCCGCCATTGCTGGACATAAAGCTGTCCAGCATTGATACGATATCATCAATCTGCTTGTCAGTAGGATTTGCCACAATGACACTCCCTTTCTAGTTTTTCTGGTCTTCTGTCAGATTCAATTCCAGATCCACCTCAAGATCTCCGGAGAAGATCTGATCTTCTTTGCCCAGAGCTCCTGGAACGATGGAGAAGGTGTTGGAAATACCATCCTGAGCATCCTTAAATGGAAGCTTGGCAACGGAAGCAAGGGAAGCGACAGCACCGTGGGTATCACGTCTGTGCATTGGGTTGGCTCCTGGAGCAAAGGCTTCTCCGGCTTTTCTTCCGTCAGGAGTTGCGCCTGTATTCTTACCGTATACAACATTGGAAGTAATGGTAAGGATAGAGGTGGTTGGAATACCGCCTCTGTAGGTGTGGTTTCCTTTTACATAATTCATGAAGGTATGAACCAGGTCGCTTGCAATCTGGTCTACACGGTCATCGTTGTTGCCGTATTTTGGGAAATCTCCCTCTACTTCATAATCTACAACAATTCCGTTTTCATCACGGATGGTCTTAACCTTTGCGTACTTAATAGCGGATAAAGAGTCTGCCACTACGGAAAGGCCTGCAATACCGGTAGCAAACCAGCGAGTTACCTTTTTGTCGTGAAGAGACATCTGAAGACGCTCGTAGCAGTATTTGTCATGCATATAGTGGATGATGTTGAGAGTATTTACGTAAACTCTTGCCAGCCACTGCATCATATCTTTGTATGCGGACATAACCTCATCATAATCCAGATACTCGGATGTGATTGGACGGTACTTTGGTCCTACCTGCTTTTTGGAAACTTCGTCTACACCGCCGTTGATAGCGTAGAGAAGACATTTTGCCAGGTTAGCACGGGCTCCGAAGAACTGCATTTCCTTGCCGACTCTCATAGAAGATACGCAGCAGGCGATCGCGTAATCATCGCCGTGTGTTACTCTCATTAAGTCATCGTTCTCATACTGAATAGAAGAAGACTGAATGGAGGTTTTAGCGCAGAAACGCTTGAAATTCTCAGGCAGTCTTGTGGACCATAATACAGTTAAGTTTGGTTCTGGAGCGGTTCCAAGATTTTCCAGAGTGTGAAGATAACGGAAGGACATCTTTGTTACCATGTGACGTCCGTCGATACCAACACCTCCGATGGACTCAGTTACCCAGGTTGGGTCTCCGGAGAACAGTTCATTGTACTCTGGAGTACGGGCAAATTTTACAAGACGAAGCTTCATGATGAAATGGTCTACAAACTCCTGAATCTCCTCCTCTGTAAAAGTTCCTTCTGCAAGGTCTCTCTGAGCATAGATATCAATGAAAGTTGAAGTACGTCCTAAGGACATAGCAGCGCCGTTCTGCTCTTTTACAGCAGCCAGATAACCGAAATAGGTCCACTGGATGGCTTCTTTTACATTGGTGGCCGGCTTGGAAATGTCATATCCGTAGATCTGGCCTAATTTCTTTAACTCGCCAAGAGCGCGGATCTGCTCGGACAGCTCTTCCCTTTCGCGGATAACGTCAGAGTACATAATTGTACGAGTAGTTGCCTTCTGTTCTTCCTTGTCCTCAATGAGACGGTCAACACCGTACAGAGCAACACGACGATAGTCGCCGATGATACGGCCGCGGCCATAAGCATCAGGAAGACCTGTGATAATATGGTTGGAACGGCAGGCGCGCATTTCTGGTGTATATGCATCGAAAACACCTGCGTTATGTGTCTTTCTGTGAACCGTGAAAAATTCTTTGATTTCAGGATCAACGGTATAACCGTTGTCGGAGCAGGCCTTCTCTGCCATGCGGATACCGCCGTAAGGCTGTAAGGAACGTTTGAAAGGCTTGTCAGTCTGGAAACCTACAATTGTTTCCTTATCCTTGTCAAGGTAGCCTGGACCATGAGATGTGATAGTTGAAATCACTTTCGTGTCCATATCCAGAACACCGCCTGCTTCTCTTTCTTTTTTAGATAATTCCAGAACCTGGTTCCAAAGGTCTTTGGTAGCCTGAGTTGGTCCGACTAAGAAAGAATCATCTCCATCATAGGGGGTGTAGTTTTTCTGGATAAAATCTCTGACGTTGACTTCTCTTTCCCATACACCGCCGTTGAACTCTCTCCATTCTGGTCTCATAAATATTGTACCTCCGTGATAATAAATTGATAAGTGGAAATAATGAGTAAATGGTATCAAAAGTTATATTTCATATAACTTCTGTATGGAATATATTATAAATGAATACTGTATACACGTCAAGCAAAACTTACAGGAATTTCTCCTTTTTTCTTCAAAGAAAAAGGACAGATCTTGCTATTTCCGGGGAAAAGTATTATAGTATAGAGACAATACCTATTATTTAAGGAGGAATTACATCGATGCAGATTGATAAGAATATGCTGATTGGCGAATTGATTCAGGTAGATGAGTGTATTGCGCCGGTTCTTATGCGGGCTGGTATGCATTGCCTGGGCTGTCCGGCTTCTCAGGCAGAATCCTTAGAGGAAGCCTGTATGGTTCATGGCATTGACTGTGACACACTTGTTTCTCAGATTAATGAAATTCTTGCGGCAAAATAAATTCCTAATATGCCAAGAAAGACCTTGGTGTTTGGAAGGCAGAAAAAACGGCTCTGAAGTAATTCAGAAGCCGTTTTTTATAGGAGAATTCCTTTCCTGCAAAGTTAAAGCATCCGTTCCGAAGCATTAAAGCGCTGCCAATGTCTGAAGTGCCTTGTTTTTAATGAGAGTTTCATAATGCTCCTGATAATAAGCCTCGGAAGCATAATCCTGATGGATTTTTGAACCGTATTCTGCCAGAATATTGCAGACACGGCTGAAATCCAGGGAAGGCTGGGGACTGTCCTTTATAACAAGATAGTACTGCCTGTCGTCTGTTTTCTTATACAGTGTGTTTTCGCCGTTGTATACCTGACCTACAGCGCGGGCGGCATCAGATATTTGATCCAGACTTTGGAAATTATAGATTCTTATAGATACCTTCCCATCTCCTTCGGTTTCTTTTTTAGGGGTATCTTTGGATTCCTCTGATTCTTTTTGCATCATATTTATTAGATTTTCGGCGCCCTCCAGCAGCTCGCTGGTAAGATCTCCAAGAGAGTTGTCCTCATCTTCAGAAAATGGGGAGAATTTGGCAAATCTGGTATCCAGTTCCTCGGGATCCTCAATTTTTGTAATGAGAAGCATAACGCTTTCATTGGAAAGGGGGATGGCTTCTACCATCAAAGGAATATCTTCCGCCTCAAAACCAACTTCATTGGACGCTTTCTGGATCATCTCTCTGAATAAACTGCGGGCTTTCTCGCTTCCATAGGCCAGTTCGCCCAGATTCAGATTCCTGACGCTTAAGTCAAAACTAGTCAGGGTACAGCGGATTTGGTTTTCGTTGACGCGTTCTATTTTCATAGGATCACTTCCTGTTCTTCAAATTATATTGGCTGTCTACATACTCCTACAACATAACTATACTATATAGTATAACAAAATATCAATTCCTATGTGAAAAATTTATATAAATTTAAGTAATAAAATCGGATTATGCCGTCGCATTTCCTGTCCTTACAGGTAAGGAACGGGACACCGAGAAAGAAAAAATACCGGGGAGGCAGCATAAATTTAATTTAAGGAAGAAAGTTGTAATTGGAAACCACAGGCACTATAATGATAAAATACAGATAAGTATCTGTGAGAATACAAATTGGAGGAGTGTAATATGGAGGTACAGACACCGGAATGGAAAGACAGAATTGCCCACTGGATCAGAACCCTGACCATGGATTTTTATCATCCTTTGGGAGAAATCTTCTGGGAAGCTTTTTTTACTGAGGAACAGCTTTCTCTGGAAGAAGCAAAACAGAAGGCATTTGTTCCTGTAAGCCCGGGAATGGAGTGGGGACATACCTGGGAATATGGCTGGTTTCACGGGAAAGTCATCCTGCCGGATCAAGCAGCAGGTCAAAGAATTGTCCTGGATCTTAAGGCAGATGGGGAAGCCGTGCTGTTTGTCAATGACCAGGCTTTTGGAACGTACCGTGCTGATTGGATTCAGTTTCCTCACCATTATCTGGTGGACAATTATATAACCGACTGCGGGGAAGAAGGTCAGGTTTATGAAATCTATATGGAGGTTTACGGAGGTCATGATTATCCCACCTGTGAAAGAGAAAATGCTTACAGAGCTACAGGACCTGTTCTGGAAGAAAAGCTTGAGCCCACAAGACCTGAGGGAAAACGGCGGACGGTAGGAAGAAGCACCTTTGGTATCTGGAATGAAGAGGCCTATCAGCTGTATATGGATGTTATGACTCTGGACCAGCTGCTGGAAACCTTGGATCCATCTGGATTGAGAGCAGTGAAGGTGGAGGAAGCTCTGGAAGAGTTTACTCTTCAGGTGGACTTTGAGCAGTCTCCTGAGGAAAGACAGAAAGATTACAGAAAGGCCAGAGAAATTTTAAAACCTGCGCTGCAGGCAAAAAATGGTTCTACAGCTCCTGTATTTTATTCTATGGGAAACGCTCATATTGATTTGGCATGGCTGTGGCCCTTTGCAGAGACCTATCGCAAATCGGCCCGTACCTTTGCTGCCCAGCTGCGTCTGCTTGAGGAATACCCGGAATACCGATTTATTCAGAGTCAGCCAGCTCTTTATGAGATGTGCCGCAAGTACTATCCGGAATTGTTCTTGCGGATCAAAGAAGCGGTGAAGGAAGGACGCTGGATTGCGGACGGCGCTATGTGGGTGGAGCCTGATACCAATATGGCATCAGGAGAGGCTTTGATCCGTCAGCTTTTATATGGAAAAAGATACTACAAAGAAATGTTTGATGTGGACAGCCAGGTTCTCTGGCTTCCGGATTCCTTTGGATACACGGCCGCTCTGCCACAGATCCTTCAAGGCTGCGGCGTAAAATATCTGGTGACTCAGAAGATATTCTGGAGCTACAATGGAGGAGAACAGTTCCCGTATCATTATTTCTATTGGGAAGGAATGGATGGAACCAGAGTAACAAACTTCCTTCCAACCAGTTATACCTATAAGACCAACCCGGCTGAAGCCAATGAGGTATGGAAAAACAGAAGTCAGAAACGGGATCTGGAAGTATTTTTGTTCCCGTTTGGCTATGGAGACGGCGGCGGCGGTCCATGCAGAGATCACATTGAGTATATTCGCCGAACTACCGATTTGGAAGGCAGCGTTCAGATGAAAATGTGCTCCCCTCAGGAATTTTTTACAGAGATGGATAAGCAGGGAGGTCCCAAGCATACTTATGTAGGTGAAATGTATTTTTCTGCCCATAGGGGAACCTATACAACTCAGGCTCTTATGAAAAAGAATAACCGAAAGGGCGAGTTTATGATGCATGATCTGGAGCTGTGGAGCAGTTTGGCGGCTCTTAACGGCTTAGTCTATCCGGCGAAAAAACTGGAAGAGATGTGGAAGGTTGTGCTTCTCCACCAGTTCCATGATATACTGCCTGGTTCTTCTATCGGACGTGTCTATGAAGAGGCCAAAGAGGCTTTTGAGGAGCTGTACCAAGAAGGCGTAACAGTAAAAAGAGACATTATGGCAGAAATGGCAAAGGAACCGGGAATTTCCGTATGGAACAGTCTAGGCTTCCAGAGGTCTGCTGTTATTTCCCTTCCGGAAGAATACAGACAGGGTGTCCTTGTAAATGGAAAGCCGGTGGCTGCCGCCTGGGGCCTTGATGGTCCGGAAGCCTTAATTCAGCTGCCGTCCTGCGGAGCTGTATCTTTGCAGCCTGCAGTTGTGGAGCCGTGTTCTTCTTTGGTAAGACTGAGAGAGGAAGAGGGAATCTATGTATTTGAAAACAGCTGTCTTCAGGTCTGTATTGATGGTCAGGGTCAGGTGATTTCTTATGTTCTCCGCGGAGAAGATTGGAGCCAGGAGTTTGCTGCCGGACCAATGAATCAATTCCTCTTATATAAAGATATTCCAAGAAAATACGATGCATGGGATATAGATGCCAACTATATTGATCAGCAGGTGGAAGATGCTGTTTTGGCCGATTCTTGTGAAATCCTTCAATCAGAAGGGATGAAGGCTGTGCTTAAGGTTTCCGGAAAGATAGGGAAGTCTCCTTATACCCAGCTGATCAGCCTGGAAGCAGACAGCGCCCGTCTGGAATTTTCTACTTCTATAGATTGGAAGGAGAGACACCGTCTCCTGAAGGTAGGATTCCCTGTTCGTGTGTATGGAGAAATGGGAATCCATGAAATGCAGTTTGGCTATGTGGAACGGCCAACCCATCGCTCCAGGCTGTATGATCAGGATCGGTTTGAGGTATGCAATCATCATTACAGTGCGCTCTGTGATCAGAGCCATGGTATGGCCGTTTTAAATGACTGTAAATATGGAATCAGTATGAATGAAAACAGGCTGGAACTTACTTTGCTTCGAGGCGCTTCCTCTCCTGATTTTTATGCGGACAGGGGAACCCATACCTTTACTTATGGAATATACGGCTGGAAGGGAAGCTTTTTTGACAGCCAGATTGTACAGCAGGGATATGAGATCAACTGTAAGCCGGAAGTTGTTCCTATGGGCTGTCAGCCATTTTCTGCGTTTCAGGTAAACTCCCCCAATGTTATTTTAGAGTCTGTAAAGATGGCTGAGGATGGAAGCGGAGATATGATTTTAAGACTATATGAGTCTAAGAAAGCTGAAACCCAGGCAGAGGTAGTTGTAGATCTAAGTGCCTTTCATGCTGTTACCAAGGAAGTGTGGGAATGCAATTTGCTGGAAGAAGAAAAGACAAAATTGTTTCTTAAGAATGGCAGAATTCAGCTGCAATTCAGGGCGTTTGAGATAAAAACACTCAGAGTCAAAATATAGTCTGAATATTGTTAAAATATTGGTAAAAATTGATAACTTAATTGGTAGATCTTTGATCGCTATAGAAATAAAAAGGGGAAGTGTTTGTGTAAATAACACAAACACTTCCCTTTTTTAAGTTGACATTTTAAACAAATTATTATATAATTTTGTAAGTTGATAAAGTAACTGAAAGGAACATAAATATGATAGCGGCGCAGATAAAAGCGATTAATCGAAAAGCAGTTTTTGATTATATGCGGACGAGAAGTTTGCGGGATGGAGAAGATACCTCTAAGGCTGAAATTTCAAAGCAGACGGGAATCAGCGCGCCGACTATGACAAAGATGGCGGAATTTTTTTTGGATCATGGTCTGGTGGAGGAGGGAGAGGAAAGCTCAATCTCTGTAGGAAGACCAGCTCAAATGCTTAAGGTGAAGCCTGATTCCATGTATGCAGTAGGATTTCTGCTGGAAGGCATCTACCTGTACATAGGGGTAGTTGATATTTTGGGAAATATTATATATCGCAAGGTGCTTAAGATGGAGCCGGATCTTTTGAAGGTTTTGGATCAGATAAAAAACTGCCTTCTGCCAGCATTTTTAAAAGAGTCGGGAATTCCAAGGGAGAAACTGGTTGGAATCGGAATGGCGATGCCGGTCAGCTATAGTACCAAAAAGAAAACGGTTTCCAATGGACCGCTGGTTAAGATTGCGGAGGAAGTATATATTGGAGAGTACCTGGAGGAACTGGAAAGAAAGTATCATGTGCCAGTGATTTTTGACAATGACGCCAATGCGGAATGTCTGGGAGTTGGCCGTAAGCTGAGCCTGTTTGCGGAACAGGAAGATTTACTGCTCCTTTCTCTTGGAACCGGTGTTGGAGCTGCCGTTATGCTGGATGGAAAGCTGAGACGGGGATACCATGAAAAATGCGGAGAGATCTGGCCTTATATTTTAAGCTGCGACCAGGAGCAGGAAATGAGCTGGGAAAATGTTTTGGAGAATCAGCTGTGTTTATCTAAGATATTTGAGAAGCATCACATTACATATGAAGATATAGAAAAAGAGCTTGACAAGGAAAGCAAAAAACAGATTGTAGAAGAAATTGCCAGAAAAATAGCGGCGGTGATTCACAATTTGAATTCACTGCTTGACTGTAAGGATTTGGTCATATGCGGTTACGCGGTAGTTCTTTTAGGAGATCTGTTTCTGGATCAGGTGAAATATTATTTAAAAAAACTGTCGCCTGATGGACAGACCCCGCGGCTGCGGGCGGAAAGTCCCTTTTCCGGGGTTTCCGGAATTGCGGGGCTGTGTATTGAGCAGGAGATCCAGAGGATTTTGGAAAAGTAGTTTTTGGGAGGAACAAGATGACGGCAGAAGTTCTGTGCAATGGAATTGTAGAGCGTATATTAGGAAAAGAATATGGCCAATGGTTTGAATTCCAGACAGTTCCCATGGAGTCAGATGGCTACAGGCTGCGGACAGAAAATGGAAAGGTACTGATTCAGGGAAGAAACGGAGTTTCCATGGCTGCCGGGCTTAAGCATTATTTAAAAAGGTACTGCCGTGTTTATATCGGTCAGCAGACCGTTCAGAAACGGATGCCCCAAACGCCGGTTCTTTTGGAGAAGCCTGTTGAAAAGAAGGCTTGCAGCCAGATTCGTTATGCCTATAATTATTGTACTTTGTCCTATTCTATGCCCTTTTGGGATGAAAAAAGATGGCAGAGAGAGCTGGACTGGCTGGCTTTGTCTGGTGTAAATCTGGTTCTGGATTTTACAGGAATCGAAGAAGTTTGGAACCGTTTTCTGAAAGAACTGGGGTACAGTCAGGATGAAATTCAGCAATGGATTGTAGGACCATGTTATACAGCGTGGCAGCAGATGCAGAATATTGAGTCTTTTGGAGGACCGGTCCCCCCTGCTTACTTTAAGGATCGGGCAGCATTGGCCAGAAGAAATCAGCAGTGGATGAAAATCATGGGGATGAAGCCTGTCCGTCAGGGCTATGGAGGAATGGTGCCATCCTGGCATGAAAAACATGACAAGTCAGCGAAAGTTTTTCATCAGGGACAATGGAATGGATTGACCCGCCCGGCTATGCTTGATCCTACCTCCGATACCTTCCGAAAATACGCGGCTCTGTTTTATAAAATTCAGGATGAAGTCCTTGGCGAAGGCAGCCATTATTATGCGGCAGATGTATTCCATGAAGGAGGAATTCGTCCGGAAGGCCTGACAGATGACAGAATTTCCGAAAGCGTGCTTCGGACCATGATGACTCATGATAAGGAGGCAGTATGGCTGATTCAGGCATGGAGAGAAAATCCTACTGACGGGCTGCTGAATGGCATTCAGAGAGTGGGAAAGGACCATGCTTTGATCCTGGATTTATCCGCTACGGATAATCCGGAGTGGAAAAAATCCCAGTTTTTCGGAATTCCATGGGTTTACTGTATGCTGGATATGTATGGAGGAAGAGTATCCACCCATGGAGAGCCGGAGGTGTTGGCAAAAGATATTCCGCAGGCCAGAGAACAGTCAGTTAATATGGCGGGAATTGGATTCACCTCAGAGGCCACTCTTCACAATCCTATTGTATTCGACCTGCTTTTAGATATGGCATGGGAAGAATCTGCAGATTTGGAAGAGTGGGTAAAGGAATGGCTCACAGCCCGTTATGGCGTGGAAAGCGAAAAAGCGTTCCAGGCATGGAAGGGGCTTCTGCAGACGGCTTATCACAGTCCTGGATACAGCCATCATGGCGGATATACCCAGATATTTACCTTCCGCCCCCATCCGGATATGGCATATGGAGAGGTTTTTAATGAGCTGAACAGTACGATCATTAAAAAACCTTATTATGATACACTTGAATTTGAAAAAGCTGTCTTTCTGCTGGCAGAGGAGATGGACAGCCTGAAAGAAGAGGAAACCTGGATTTATGATATGCAGGATTTCCTGCGCCAGGTGTTAAATAACCGGGCTGCAGTTTTGGCCCTGGATGGAAAACTTGCATGGGAGCAAAAGGATGAGAGACGGTTTTTATCCAGGAGAGAAGATTTCTTTCGGCTGTTGGATGCCTGTGACCGGCTGATGTCCATACGGGAGGATACCACTCTTGGCTGGTGGCTGGGATATGCAAAGAAGGCCGGAACACCTTACGGAAAGGATACGGAAAAGTTGTTTGTTCAGGATGCAAAAAGGCTGATAACAACCTGGGCGGGGGAGAAGACCTATGAATCCCTGGCGGATTATGCTTACCGTCAGTATGAAGGGCTGTTAAGGCTTTACTACCGGCCCAGATGGGAACGCTTTTTCCGTACCATGCAGGAAGTTCCTGTGAAGGAATGGTATAATATGGCAGAGGATTTTATTCTGTCTGATTACCAAGAGAAAGAGCAGACAGATTCCGCGCCTCAGGTAATTGAAGATACGTTGAATTTGCTTCATCAGATGGAAGGATAGCTATGAAAGAATTTACTGAACCAAGGGAATTGCTGCCCGATTGGGGGCCATATTCCAAAAAATATATGGGAATTTCAAAAATCGTGGGCAAAGCGCCTATTCCGGGAGCCAGATTTGACTGTGTGGTTCATCCTATGCGGGCAAATACCAATCAGCCGGCTCCCAATGTAACCTTCCCTTCCTCCTATCATGTATGGGAGGCTGCTCCGGATTTATCTTACTATGCTTACCGGGTGGAACTGGAATGGAAGGATCAGGTGTACGCAGATGTATCCTTTTCGAAAGTAGACGAGCATACCAGACTAATTCGCACGAAATATGTGAATCAGACAGAGATGGATCAGAACTGTGTACTGAACTATTATTTAGCCATGGAATATCCGTGGAAGCAAATGGCGGTGCCAGAGTGCAACGGAGCCTTTTCCTGGAAAAATGTAGTAGATTACGACTCTTTGTCTTACGGGCAAGCGAGGCCGTGGGAGCATTTGATGCCTGACGGGCTGCACAGAGGAGAATTTTTTGATTCTTCGTTTGCAGGCGGCAGAGGCTTTGGGGAGCGGGCCAACTGCAATCCCAGATTACAAAGAGAGGATCTTTCCTTTGGCAAGGGGAAAGGGGACCGTGTAACCTTTTCCATGGAAGCGTCAGAAAATTTTGATCAGTTGACGTTTCGCTATCGGACAACAGGAATGGAAAAGGCATCCTTCGCCGTGACAATAGAGAATCCGGAGTCTGGAAGAAGTTCCAATTATCATATGGAATTTCCGGCGACGGATCAGCTGGCTCTGATCAGCATTCCAATGGAGACTGTGGAAACAGGAAAACTTACAGTTTCCCTTGTATCAGAGGGGAAGGGCGGGATAGAGCTGGATTTTGCCGCTTTGTCCTACAGAGGAACCTCTATTACCGTAAAGACGGTTCAGCCGGAATTTAAGCCTCACTGCACAAGGCTCGGTGCTGGCTATGGGCTGGAGTATGAGGGCGTGGAGGAGAAGTTTGGATTCTATCCTCTCACAGATAATGGAAGAATCCGAGAGATTTTTACCGGTACCTTAGAGGATGCTCTGGTATCCAGGCTGTCACAGGGAGATCCTACTTTCGATCATGTGACGGAGACCTTTACTTCCGCTTTTACAGAGAAGCACAGCGATGACGGATTTTATCAGAATTTTATTGTACATTCTATTTTTATTCCTGCAGGGGAAACCCATATTGAGTATGCCGTTATAGGGGATGGACAGCAGAAAGAGATGACAAAAGAAGAGGCGGAGGCTGTTTATGAAAAAGCCCGCCAGGCTCTTAAGCCTTTGAATCTGAACCCCGATGGACAGACGTACCAATTCAGCAACAGAATTTTACAGGCTACTCTGCTTACCAATGTTGTTTATCCTATATACCGGCATGGAACCTGGATTAAGCACCATCCTCCTGGAAAACGGTGGGACTGCCTGTATACCTGGGATTCCGGATTTATTGGACTGGGACTTTTAGAGGTGGAGCCTAAACTGGCAGAATACGTTTTGGATCTTTACTTAAGCCAGCCGGATAATCAGGACTTTGCGTTCTTGATGCATGGGTCTCCTGTTCCGGTCCAGGCATATCTTTATCTGGAACTTCTTCAGAGAGCCGAGGATAAGGAAAAGCTTCTGGACTGGTATCCCAGACTAAGACGGTATTATATGTTTTTGGCAGGAAAGACAGAAGGGTCAGCAACAGATCCTTTTAATAGCCGTCTGACAACTACTTTTGATTATTTTTATAACTGCAGCGGTATGGATGATCTGCCTCCTCAGGTTGCCATGTATGCGGAGAACAGACAGAAAGACTGCGCCCCTGCGCTGACCACCTCTCAGCTTATCCGTATGGCCAAGATTTTAAAAATGGCAGCAGAGGAAAAGGGAGAGGCGGACGATGTGAGCATGTACCAGGAAGATATAGAGCTTCGTTCTGCTGCTTTGCAGAAATATGCGTGGGATGAGGAAAGCGGATACTTTGGCTACGTAGTCCATGACAGCGATAAAAATCCTGTGGGCGTGTTTAAGAACGGCAAGGGTGAAAATCTTTCCAAAGGAATGGATGGAATTTATCCTCTGATTGCTGGGATCTGTAATGAGGACCAGGAGAAACGGATTCTGGACCACATTTTTTCAGAGAAAGAGATGTTTTCCAAGGTGGGCATCAGCGCTGTAGATATGTCTGCCAGCTATTATCAGCCCAATGGATACTGGAATGGAAATGTCTGGTTCTCCCATCAGTGGTTTATATGGAAGACTATGTTTGACCTGGGAAAGATGGAAGAGGCTTACCGAATAGCCAAAACCGCTTTGGATTCCTGGAAGCGGGAAGTGGATTATTCTTACTACACATTTGAAATGCTGAATATTGCCACAGAAAGAGGAGGCTGGTTCCATCAGTTTGGGGGGCTGTCGGCTCCGGTGAATATTTGGGCAGACGCTTATTATAAACCAGGAACGGTTACCTGTGGATTTGATCTGTGGATACATAGTCAGAACTATGACAGTGAGAAGGATTCTTTCCACATTACGGTGACTAATGATACCAAACGTCCGAAAGGCTTAGTGGCAGTGACAAGGGGAAGCTGCCAAAAGGCGCTCCTTAATGGGGAAGAAATACCTGTTTCCTTCAGGACAGACGGAGCGGTGGAAATTATGATTCCCGCAGAAGTTGAGAGAGGTAATATAATTCTGACATGCTGATGTATATGCGGTGTTTCAGAATTCTATTTCATAAAAAGTATTAAAGAAAGAGGGGTAACAACTATGAAGAAAAGACAAATAATTGCAGCAGCAATGGCAGGCGTGATGGTGTTATCTGCAACAGCATGCAGCAGCGGAAGTAGCAGTCAATCTACAACAGCCGCAGGTGATACCGCAGCGGCAGGGGAAAGCGCCGGGTCCACAGGCGGACAGACTTTAACCGTGCTG
The DNA here is from genome assembly GCA_019114305.1 of Candidatus Hungatella pullicola. Lineage (GTDB taxonomy): Bacteria > Bacillota > Clostridia > Lachnospirales > Lachnospiraceae > Hungatella_B > Hungatella_B pullicola. The sequence goes on from DXFU01000022.1 coordinate 30,697, forward strand.
TTATCTGAAGAGCCTAATGAGGGAGACGCTCTGACTATGATGCTGAATAATTGGGCGGAGGAGACAGGGAATACTCTGGATGTGCAGATTATTGCATACGATGATCAGCTGACAAAGTTCCCGTCTATGGCTAAGAACAATGACCTTCCTGATTTGATTGCCACAACAAGACTCCATCAGCTGTATCCAGATGAGTTTGTAGATATGTCTCAGTACTTTGACACATCTATGTTTGAGGAATCAGCTCTTAAAATTGTAGGTAAGGATTATGTTTCCGATAAAATTACAGGTCTTCCCTACAACTTTACAACTACCTGTGTATTCTACAACGCAGATGCTTTCGAAGCAGCAGGGCTGGAAGCACCTACAGCAGATGACCCATGGACATGGGACGAGCTGTATGCAAATGCTCAGACTCTTATGGATAAGGGCGGTGTGAAATATGGCTTTGCAGCCGATGTTTCCAGAGCAAGATATGATATTTTAATGTACGCAAACGGCGGTTCCTTAACACTGGCCGACGGCGATACCTTTAAGGTAAATGTAAACTGTGAAGAAAATGTAAAGACACTGGAAGACTTTGTGGCAGCAAACCAGACTGTAATGCCTCAGGCCATTTGGTCCGGAGCTACTGCAGATAACCCAGCTGACTACTTTAAGAACGGCGATGTAGGTATTTATCTGTCCGGTTCCTGGAACTACAGTGATTTTGCCAATACGATTACAAACTTTGATTTCGCTCTGATGCCGTCTCCAATGGGAACAGTAAGCCAGTCCTCTATCATCGGCGGATCTGCTCTGGCTGTTCCGGAGAATGCTGCCAATAAGGATCTTGCTATTGAATTCCTTACATGGCTGTATGATGCAGACAACTTCAAGACATATCTGCAGCAGGATAAAGGTCTTTCTTCTCTGAAGGACATCATCTATGAACCAGATACAGAGGATGGAAAGGCAGATTACGAAGTAATCCAGGGAGAAGTTGAGTATGTAACTGATACATTTATGGTAGACGAGAGCTCCGCATGGAGAAACTACAAAGACAATGAGTACAGAGATTATATTAAGAGAGCGGTTTCCGGTGAAATGACAGCTCAGGAAGCTCTGGATGCATTTGCCAATGAATTATCAGAATCCTCCGGATGGGCGATTGCTGAATAATCTGATAATGGTTGTATAAAACAGGTGCGGATCATAAGGGGATTGCCTCTTTATGATCCGTACTATAAAAGAGGAGTGAGAGTATGCATAAGAAAAAACATTCCTTTGCCCATACAAAAGCTTTCTGGCTGTTTGTAGCACCGGCATTGATTCTGTTTACCATATTCTTTATCGTTCCATTGTGTCTGGCTATAGGATTTTCCTTTACCAATTACGATGGCTGGAAGACTATGGATTTCGTGGGTCTTGATAACTACGTAAAGATGTTTACAGATCCGGATTTTTACGCAACGTTAAGAAGAACATTTATTTACGCCATTGTAAACTTGCCTTTTAAGGTAATTCTTCCTCTTCTGGTAGCAGCTCTGGTTACATCTCCGCTTTTGAAAGCAAAAACTTTGGTCAGAACTTTTGTTTATATTCCCGTTCTGCTTTCCGCTCTTGTTGCCGGTATTACAATCAACTGGATGTTCGGCGAAGAGTATGGTCTGATTAACTTCCTGATTGAGTCTGCAGGAGGAGAGCGGCTTCAGTGGGCTATGAATCCAATCCTGGCTACAGTGGTAATCAGTGTGGCGACAAACTGGGTATCCATCGGATTCAATATGATCCTGTATATTGGTGGTATTAACAACATTTCTCCTGAGCTGTACGAGGCAGCCAGCGTAGACGGCGCCAACAAAGTAAACAGCTTTTTTAAGATTACCTTACCGCTTTTGGCTCCGACCATCTTTATTGTTCTTCTTCTTTCCACCGTTAACCTGCTGAAGGAATATACGCTGGTACAAGGTATTACTACAGGCGGACCAGGAACATCTACTACATATATTATCCAGTATATTTTCAATCAGGGCTTCACTCAGATGCGCTACGGATATGCTTCTGCCATTGGTATTATTGCAGGTCTTATCTTTATTGTTATAGCTGGAATTCAGTTTAAATTAAGCAATGGAGGAGGCGAGGTTTAATATGAAGAGTGCATCACAAAAACGAACCATAGAGACAGTTCTTTTCACAGCACTGGGAATTGTAGTAGCTCTTATTATGATATTCCCTATTATCTGGCTGCTGTTCAGTTCCTTTAAACCGAGAGCTGAGCTGTTTGCTTATCCTCTTAAGCTTTTACCAAGTGTATTTGATTTTT
>DXFU01000023.1 GCA_019114305.1 Candidatus Hungatella pullicola
AATGCATTACAGATATCACAGAGATTCCGGTGTCCAATGGGAAACTATATGTATCTGCGATTTTTGACTGCTTTGATCTTAGCGTCCTGGGTCTGGCAATGGGAACAAATATGAAAGCAGATCTGTGTATCCAAACATTGGAAAACGCCCTGACTGCTTATCCCACGCTGGAAGGCGCTGTTATCCACAGCGACCGTGGGACACAGTATAGCAGCGAAGTCTATCGTCAAGCCATCCAGAAATACCATATCCATCAAAGCATGAACAGTGCCGGAGGACGCTGCCATGATAATGCACGCTGTGAGAGTATGTGGGCCAGAATGAAGACGGAACTTCTCTACGACCGCTATGACACAAAGCAGATGACTGTAGAGGAATTAAAGATACTCATTTGGAGATACTTCCTCAGCTACTGGAATAACCGAAGGATCTGCTCTGCCAATGGCGGGCTTCCCCCTATGATAAAACGCAGGCAGTATTATGAGACTTTGGAATTGGCGGCATAGATAGTGATATCCTTGAGAAAAATGTGTCAACTAATCTTGACAATATCATTATGTGGAGGCATGGACCAAAAGTGGATTTCGAATCTATTTTAAAAATAGTCTTTTTATAGCGGTTTTTGGCGTTGCGTTTATAGTTATGCTTTCTATATTGACCGGATATGCCCTGGCCAGGTTTCAATTCAAAGGGAAAAATGGATTTATGCTTATCCTTTTATGCACCCAGTTTATACCAGGAGCCATGCTGATTACACCTATCTTTATTATTTTTAAAAATTTGAATATGCTTAACAGCTTATTTGCTTTGGTGTTGGTTAATACAACCTTTCATTTTCCCTTTAACTCTATTTTGATGAGGGGGTTTGTAAGCGGAATTGACTATACGATAGAAGAAGCGGCTCAGATTGATGGCTGCAGTCGTATAGGCGCTATTTGGCATGTTTTGATTCCGGTTTTAAAGCCGGGAATTGCAACAATTGCGGCATATGGATTTATCTCCTGCTGGAATGAATTTTTGTTTTCCTTTATGTTTATCAGCAAACAGGGAAAGCTGACTCTTCCAGTTGGGCTTAAAAACCTGGTTGGAGAATTCAGTATTAATTATGGACAGTTAGCTGCAGGAGCAGTAATTGCGGTTGTGCCAACTCTGATTTTGTTTAGTTATGTACAGAAAAATTTGGTTGGAGGGCTTAGTTCGGGAGCTGTAAAGGGATAAATGTCCCTGCAACAATAAAGAAAAAAGGAGAGAAGATTTATGAGAAAAGCAATAGCAATTTTTTTGGCAGCAGCAATGACAATTTCTCTGACAGCATGCAGTTCTGAAGGTGCGGACAGCGGTACAGAATCCAATGGAGCGGCAGCTAGTGGTGAGGAGAATGTTTCACAGGAAAATGGAGGTTCTTCAGGTGAGAAAGTGACAATTACCTTTTGGGATGAAAATGCGGGAGATGACCGTACAGAATATTATCAGCAGATTATTGCGGATTTTGAGGCGGAAAATCCGGACATTCATATTGAGTATCTTGGTCTGTCCTCCGCAGATGCTTTGTCGAAATATCAGACGGCTATAACTGCGGGAGAGACACCGGATGTAGGAGGTTTAAATAATTCTTGGGCGGCTACAGTCATCGGACAGGGACACTGTGTTCCCTTAGATGAAATGTTTTCTTCATGGGAAGGTTCCGCAGATATGGAAGAAGGCTATATGGATATCTGCCGTACCTATAATAAAGACGGAAAACTTTATATGATGCCTACTTCAGCTAATTTTATCTGTCTATGGACCAATGACGCAATGTTTGAACAAGCAGGTCTGGAAGCTCCTACGACATGGGATGAGTTTTTTGAGGCAGCTGAAAAACTGACTGATAAGGATAACGGGCAGTATGGTTATACCATTCGCGGCGGTTCTGGTTCGGCTGCGGTACTGATTGACTTTATTTACTCTTATCTTGGCACCAATGAAGTGTTTGATGAAAATGGAAAAACAACTATTAATTGTGACGAGGCAGTTGCATTTTTGGAGAAATATCTGGCTTTGTATGGAACCAATACTCCGGAAAGTGATATTACAGCTGGATATAAAGAAATATCCGCAAATTTTGATTCTGGAGTGAGCGCAATGTTTACCCATAATTTAGGTTCCTATGGAAGTCATGTGACGGGATTTGGAGGCACAGAAGGCTTTACAGCCCATCCTCTTCCAACAGCGGATAATGGAACGTATGTCAATTATGGTGGTTCATTAACCGGATTATGTATGTTTGACACTTGTGAAAATCCAGAGGCAGCCTAGAAGTGGATTACGTATATGTGCGGTCATGAAGCAAACAGCTATTGGAATCAATCTATCGGGCAGCTTCCTACCAATACTGCTTGTTATGAGGATAAATGGATGAGTGAAATGCAGCATATCCAGTGTGCGGTTGAGACAATGGAAAAGGATAACTGTGTTACTTATACTTCTCCGGCCTATCTGCCGGAGTGGGGAAATATAACAACTACCTATATTGAGCCGGCAATCCAGTCCGTCATGTCTGGAGATATGACTGCCAAAGAATTGTTGGATATGTGGGCGGAATATTTAAACGAGGCTTACGCTAACTATATGGCAGAATAGGATATCTATGTAATGGAAGCCGATGGGAAAGTCGGCTTCCACTTTTATCAGAAAGAAGGGAAGAGTATGATGGGGACAGTTTATCCATCAGAAAAGAGAGTCTACAAAGATAAAAAAAGCGGAGCGGTTATCACACAGCTAACCAGTAAGGGAATTAACTATCATTTTTACTTTACGGAAAATTCATTTGATTTAGATGGAAAAACTATTTATTTTTTATCAAATCGAGGAAACGAGGGAACGGAAATCTGTAATTTGTTTCAAATGAATTTAGAAAGCGGGGAAATAATTCAGCTGACGGATGATCCGGAGGGAGTTGAAGTAGGAAGGATTACAAAAACGCCGGATAGTGAATATATTGCCTATATAACGGGACGGCAGCTGCGTCTTTACAATACGAAAACGGGAACGAACCGACTCCTGTATGAAGAAAAAACCATGTTGATGCATAATCTGTCTTTCAGCTGTGATAAAAAATGGATCGGATTTACTCGGGACGAAGATGTGGACGCTCTGCCCGATGGAGAGCCCAATTACGCTGGCTTTAAAGAGAAAATGTTTGCCACAAAAGAAGGAAGAATCGCAATGATTGATCTGGAAGGCGGGCATTTTCACGATGTATTCAGAGATACTCACTGGCTGGGACATTTTCAGTTTTCACCGGATAATCCGGACATTGCGATGTTCTGCCATGAAGGGCCGTGGAATTATGTTCAGCAGAGAATTTGGATTATTAATATGAAATCCGGTGAGATATGGCCCTGCTTCAGGCAAAAAGAAGATGACTGCGTAGACCATGAATTTTGGGCTAGGAATGGAGACATAATTTTTGACAACCGCCGGGGAGGACATGATGGTACAATTTCCAACACAAAAACACAAGTCTATGGTTCTGAAAATATAAGTACAGAAACTCCATATTTTGGCTTCGCTCATAAAGATGGGAAGGTGTACCGCCAAATTGACATGCCATATTACTGTAATCATTATTTTGCCAATGGAGATTTATCCCTGTTTGTGGGAGACGCAGTGGAGGATATTGTACTCATTCGGCCTGGAGAAAATGGAGAGGCTCAGATTAAGGTGTTAGCAGAGCACAATACAACCTGGCATTATCAGCGCTCTCACTGTCATCCCACCTTCAGCTGGGATGGAAAAAAACTTTTGTATGCAGCGGACACTGACCGCTGGCATGATAATCTTTTCCTTGTAGATGTTCCGGAGTCTTTTTGATCGGTACAGGAAACAAGAGGCAGGTAAATAAAGAAAGAGGGTAGAGAATGATGATTCAAAGAATAAGCAGACCGGAGGAACAGGGAATCTCTTCCCTTGCTGTGAAAAGACTGATTGAGAAACTGAAAGAACACGGAATTCCCATGCACAGTATCCTTATTGCCAGACATGGTGTTTTAGTGGCAGAGTTATATTATCGGCCTTATGGAAGAAATGTGCTTCATCGAATGTTTTCTCAAACAAAGAGTTATACTTCTCTTGCTATAGGTTTATTGGAGGCAGAAGGGCGAATCTCTCTTCAGGATAAAATCTGCGGTTATTTTCCTGAGCATCTTCCCGGCAAATTGCATCCCTGGATGGAGGAGATGACTATTGAGAATTTGCTTATGATGGAAACCTGCCATAATATGACTACATATAAGAAAACAAGCACAACAGAAAATTGGGTTAGAAGTTTCTTTCAGACAATTCCCACACATCGTCCTGGAACACTGTTTATGTACGATACGTCAGCTTCTCATGTGCTGTGTGCCTTAGTGGAGAAACTAACAGGTCAAAAACTGCTGGACTATTTGAAAGATCAGTTTTTAAGAACCATTGGATTTTCAGAGGAAAGCTATATTATGGCTGATCCTTTTGGAGTATCTATGGGAGGAACCGGCTTGATGGCAAAACCAGTGGATATGCTTCGGGTGGGCCTTATGATGCTTAACCGAGGGATTCATCCTGATGATTACGGCAAAGAGAATGGAAGACAGATATATCCAAAAGAATATTTGGAAAAGGCGCTTTCCTTTCAGACCCCTACCGCAATGAACTCAAATATAAAGCTGGGATATGGATACCAGTTTTGGAGGCTGCCATATGGCGGATTTGGGATGCTGGGGATGGGAAGTCAAAATACCTTTTGTTTCCCTGAACAGGATATGGTTTTTGTTGTAACGTCAGATACTCAGGGAATACCTAATGGAACAGAAATTATTTTAAATGATATTGCCGCTGAGATTTTTGAAACCTTGTCTGATGAGCCCTTGGAGAAAGATGAGAAAGGATGGAAGGAACTTACGGATCTTGCCGGAGGTTTACAGATTCCTGTTTTAAAGGGACTGCAGGCTGGAACGTGGCAGGAAAAAATCAGCGGTAAGGATTTCTGCCTCTATCCAAATCTCAATGGATTTAAGCGGATAAGGATACAATTTACGGAATGGGATGAGGGTTATTTAGAATATGAAAATGAAAGAGGTGTATATAAGATTCTGTTTGGACTGGGGAAATTGAAAGAATGCAGGTTTCCGGAATATGATCAGCAATGTCAGGTTTCTGCGGCATGGTGTGCCCCGGATACTTTGTATATCTGTGCGTGGCTGGTGGACGAGTCGGTGGCATCCGTTCACTGGAAAATAGTGTTTCAGGAGGAGAATAGAATTACCATTTTGATGAATAAAACGGAAGAAACAAAGTTTAATGAATTCCAGGGGATTTTAAATGGCTGATGATTCTTTCCATAAATTTCAGATCTATCCCAAATCCATTACTGCGGTATGATACAAACAGTTAAAATAAGATCATAAAAAAGGTGTTAAGTTACAGTTAAAATCTGTGATTTAGCACCTTCTATTTAGAATTAGGAAGAAAACCAGACTTCTGGCAGAAGTGAATGATTATAAGATAGCGATAACTTCCTGATTGATGAATCTTTTGTGAACATCTGGAATTATCCTCGGCACTTTGCTACAATATGATACAGAGGATTAGAAGACTGGAGTTTCAGGAGGTTGCTATGGAACAGTTAAAGATATTAGTTGTGGATGATGAAGCCAGAATGAGAAAACTGGTAAAAGATTTTCTCAGTGTAAAAGGATTTACAGTTGTGGAAGCTGCTAATGGAGAAGAGGCTGTAGATATATTTTTTGAACAGAAGGATATTGCTCTGATTATTCTGGATGTAATGATGCCGAAAATGGATGGCTGGGAGACTTGTAAAACCATAAGAAAATATTCTCAGGTTCCTATTATTATGCTGACAGCCAGAAGTGAGGAGAGAGACGAGCTTCAGGGATTTGATTTAGGGGTGGACGAATATATTTCTAAACCTTTCAGTCCTAAGATTCTAGTAGCTCGGGTAGAGGCGATTCTGCGCCGAAGCGGAGGCGGAAGCACAGATGTGGTTGAAATAGGCGGCATTCGTATGGACAAGTCGGCTCATCAGGTAACCATAGATGGCCAGGCTATAGATTTAAGCTACAAAGAATTTGAACTCCTGGCTTATTTTATGGAAAATCAGGGAATTGCCCTTTCCAGAGAGAAAATTCTCAATAATGTGTGGAACTATGATTATTTTGGAGATGCCAGAACCATAGATACCCACGTTAAGAAACTGAGAAGCAAGATGGGAGAAAAAGGAGAGTATATTAAGACAATCTGGGGAATGGGTTATAAATTTGAGGTGAGTCAATGAAACATTCCATTAAAACCAGATTTACCGCTGCATTTGTATGCCTGATGGCTGTGGTACTCGTTGCCACCTGGTGTGTCAACAGCTGGTTTCTGGAAGATTTTTATACTTGGGACAAAGTAAGAACTCTGGAAAGAGCTTATTTAGGGATGGAACAGTATGTGAAAAGAGCCGGAGATGAAGATCAGGGGATTGTAGACTACTACAGAGACAATTACGATTCTGACAATGAGAGTAATTTTCAGCGTATGCTGAGGGTGCTTGTGGAACAATATAATATGACCCTGGTTCTTTTGGATACTTTTTCAGATGAGTGGCTGATGTCCAACACCGGGGACCGGGAGGTTATGCAGGCAAGAATACAAGCTTATATTTTTGGAAGAAATCTCCCTGAATCTACGGTTTTGTCCAGTCATGACAACTATATTGTTCAGAGAACATACAATAAATTGTCTGATTCTTATTATCTGGAAAGCTGGGGATATTTTTCTGATAACAGAACTGTATTTCTTATGTCCATTCCTCTGGCCAGTATTCAGGAAAGCGTAGATTTGTCTAATCGTTTCCTGGCCGGCGTAGGTGTGGCGGCGCTTCTGCTAGGCAGTATTTTTATCTACTTGGCCTCGAAACGAATGACTGCGCCAATTCTTGAGCTGTCCAATATATCGGAAAAAATGTCCAACCTGGATTTTGACGCAAAGTATACGGGAACTGCAGAAGATGAAATAGGGATTTTAGGAAACAGCATGAATAAACTCTCTGATACTTTGAAGGATACCATAGGGCAGCTTCAGGAGGCTAATAAGGAGCTGCAGAAGGATATTGAGGAAAAAATCAAGGTAGATGAGATGCGCAAGGATTTTATTGCTAATGTATCCCACGAATTAAAAACTCCTATTGCCTTGATTCAGGGTTATGCTGAAGGACTTACAGAGGGAATGGCCGAGGATCCTGAAAGCAGAGACTACTACTGTGAGGTTATCATGGATGAGGCCAATAAGATGAATAAAATGGTTCGTCAGCTTCTGACTCTTACTGCTTTGGAATTCGGCAATGACACTCCAGTGATGGAAGTCTTTGATTTGACAGCCCTGGTAAAGGGGGTATTAAATTCCGCAAATATTTTAATACAGCAAAAGAATGCCAATGTAAGACTTCAGGCCGATGGCCCCATCTGGGTAAAAGCAGATGAATTTAAAATAGAGGAAGTGGTGACCAATTATCTGAATAACGCTTTAAACCATTTGGACGGAGAGAGAAACATTGTGCTGACTGTAGAGGGGAAGGATCAGGAAGCGTTGGTGACAGTGTTTAATAATGGCCATAATATCCCGGAAGAAGATCTCCCCAACCTGTGGGTTAAATTTTTTAAAGTAGATAAGGCGCACACCAGGGAGTATGGCGGAAGCGGAATTGGTCTTTCTATTGTAAAAGCCATTATGGATTCCCACCATAAGTCCTGTGGAGTACGAAATGTAGACGGAGGCGTTGAATTCTGGTTTACTTTGGATGCTTCGTCTAAGCCGGAAGAAGGGAAGCAAGAATCCTCTGAGAGCAGCGAATAAAGATTTGAACGTATGGAGACAGAAGGAGCAGAGACTGTTGAGATGGAAGATACAGACAGGAGAGCGGAAGAATTGAGTCATACCGCAGCGCGTATAAAAACAATTTTGGATTCCAGAGTTCCTGGAGTTATGGATGAACCTCTTTATAGAAGAGCATCCGTAGGGATCCCTTTGGTTCAGGGACCATCTGTTCTCTTTCAGATTAGGTCAAAAAAATTAAAAAGCCAGCCGGGAGAAATCTGTTTTCCAGGGGGAGCCATAGAGCCGGGGGAAAGTCCACGGCAGGCAGTAGTGAGAGAGTGCAGCGAAGAACTTCTTCTTCCTCCTGATCATATAAAAGTTCTGGGGCAGGGGGACATTCTTATCACTCCTACAGGGAGAATCATCTATCCCTTTGTGGTCCGGCTGGAGGATTACAGGAACACCTATTCTACCGATGAGGTGGAAGATGTATTTTCTGTACCATTGGAGTGGCTGTTGAAACAAAAACCAGACTTCTACATTCAGGAAGTGGAAACGAAGGTAGGGGAAGATTTCCCCTTTGATAAAATACAAGGCGGCGAGGATTATCCGTGGCAAAGGGGAAAGAACAGGATCTATTTCTACGAATATAAAGGGAAAATTATATGGGGGCTTACTGCCAGGCTGCTGAAAGGATTTGCGGATTTAATCAAGGAATAAAACTGTTACTCCTGTTCCTGATAATTTTTCCGATACTGTGTTGGTGTCATTTTAAATATCTGCTTAAACATTTGAATAAAGCTGGAAACACTTTTATAACCGCATAGATGGGCGATTTCTTCAATTGAGTGTTTTCTGGATTTCAGCTCATGGCAGGCTGTGCTCATCCGGCAGCTGATTAGATGGTCGTGAAAAGATAAATGGCAGATTTCCTTAAATTTTCTGTGATAATAATATTTGCTGATTCCCAGCATTCGGCTCATAGATTCTAAAGTCAGATCTTCTGTGCAGTGCTCCTGAATATAGTGACTGGAAAATAGAATTTCTTGTCTCAGGTTATGTTCTGTGGAAATGGGCAGAGCAGAGCAGGATAAAACATCCTTCTCTGCTTTTTCTATTTCCCAGGCAATAAGAGGAATTAATTTTAAAAATTCTGAGGCAATCTGAATATCTTTATAGGGGTCAGATGAGTCGTACCGTTCATAAATGGAAAAGAGACACTGGCGGATGGAAGAATAATGTTCCATGTGGGAACAAACTACAAAGATAGAAGAGGTTTTTTCCAGAATCAGCTGAAAGGCCTGAAATTGATGAAGCCATCCGGTATCCACTAAAAGGGTGTAATGAGAACCGCCCTCTTGTCCTTTCAATGGGCCTACACAGTGAAGAATCCCTGAACCAATGAAGAGAATTTCCTGATCTTGGGCTAAGTAGGTCCCCTGTTCTCCGGTACATCCATATGGTTTGGTTAAGGGCATAGTAATTTCTATGGCATTGTGGTAGTGCATGGGATAGTTTTTGTGATTTTTTTCTGAGAAGAAAAGCTGAAAATGTTGGTTTACAGAGTAGGTGACAAATTCGTATCCGTTGACAACTTTATTAACTGCCATAGCGTTTTTCCCTTCCTTTTCGTACTGTAATAATATTTTTCAAATTTGTTAAGATCATCATAGCAAAAACCAGAAAATATAGCAAGAATCAACAATGAATGGTATGTGTCAAGTATTCGTTGGCACTTTTCCTTATTTATTGATGTCAGTTTATTAATTGTATTTTCAGATAATTCTTTCTGGATCTCTTGCAATTACTTTTTACTCTTTTTTAGCAGAATGCTCTTGCAAAGGCTTTCCTCGATGCTGTCCGCATTGCATCCAGCAGCGGCATATGATGCGTGATCATCTCTACATACGGATTCCCTTTTCCATCCTTCTTTGGGCCTTTCGCCGCACTCAGTGTTTTGACGATCTCTTCCATCTGCATGGCAAATACCAATCCGTCCGTATACCGTTCGATCGTATCGATCAGTTCCCGGTTCTCTTTCCGGTA
>DXFU01000024.1 GCA_019114305.1 Candidatus Hungatella pullicola
TCCTCCCACCTTCCTCTGCGGTCAATGTCGGTCTTAGGCTGATAGAAGAGAAAGACCATGGCGTAAGCGCCGAGGAAGAGGAGGAACCCGGCCCAGTTGGAGAAGGCCAGCTTAAGATCCTGAAAGGAGGCGAAACGAGCCAGAGTGGTAAGGCAGAAAGCCAGGACAATGGCCAGCAGATCTCCGATGACGTAAAGCTTTTTACTCTTAAGCTGCATGGCGTTCACGCTCCAGATTCCGATAATGTTTCTTATGACTTGTGTCTGTGGCGGCTAAAAGCAGGTATCCGCCTGCTATAATTATAAATTCACAAAGTATAATATCACAATGGAATTTATCTTTATGTACTGTATTTTCCTGTCCATTTACCACTGCTGCTGTCTCTGTCTGTTCCTCCCACTGACGCACACATGAGACGATACAGGCGGCAGATGATAACATTCCTAAAAGAGCAACGCAAACCAAAATATAACGTATTTTCCTTTTCATCTTTCACACCTCACTGCTGCATTTTATGCCACAGCTTACCGGCCATAAAAAGGCTGGCAGAAATTGCGATTCCTGCAATTCCAATATAAAGACCAGTATTTGTGACATTTCTCCAATAGTTGCCTGCTATTTCTGTCATCGCTGAATCAATATATTTATGTCGGATGTAGGCAATCGTACCGAGGTAAACCACTGATGCCGCAGCGCAGCCAATTCCACCGCAGTAGAAAGCCTTAAATTTTCTGTGCTGAACTCCGAAAAGGATCACAACTGCCGCTGCCAGAACTCCACCCGTTATAACAGCCGCTGTCCTTGCTTCCTTTTGGAAATTCATCTGAGCTGTATACCACTGTTCCATCTCTGGAATGGCGGTATACTGTTTTTCTGCCCTCTGCAGATTGGCAGTCAATGCAGCAACTCCCGTCTCGGCCGCTTCCGTTAAAGTAAGATTTTCCGCATTCAGATACTCTCTTATTTTCTCATCTGCATACTGCTTTAACCACTGACCGGAGTCCTGAGATTGATTTCCCAATATACTCTTCTTAAGATCTGTGACGAATCGCTGATAAACTTCCTCATCGTCAAGCAGATTCTCCGGAAGATTGGCCTGAGAAATCATTTCCCTTGCTTTTAAAGCAAATTCTTCATATCGCTTATCCAGATACTCTGTATCCGATATACTTTCATTCAGTATATTGCCGCGATATAAACCAAACCAATACATCCCTGTAATCATAAGACTATAGAATACCAGAGAAATAATAATGGTTAAAAACACATTGTAAATACGGCGAATTTTTCTTTTCTTACTCATGGCGTTTCCTCTTTTTCTGATAATGATGAGAGAATAACCTGCATCTTACTGCAGCAGCGGCCATTAGTACCAAAACCGCAGCCATTCCATAATCTGCCGTACGAATTAATTTGTAAGGAAATGCCGACGCAACTTCCTCTAAGGGGAAGTCTCCTGCTCTCTCCTCTCCCACTGTTTCCTCTACCTTCTCCAATGCTTCAATAACAGGAGAAACCGTTTCTTCTGTTTTCTGCTCTGTCAATCCAGAACCGGTAATTTCACTCCATATTCCGGCTGCTTCTCCATCTCCCGAATTCGGTGATGAAACAGCTCCCTCCTGAGCAGAACTTTCAGACTGGCCGCTCTCCCCAGAGCCTTGGCCGCCTCCGGTTACTTCTGTTCCCTCTGACTGGGTCGGCTGCGCCTCCCCGCCGCTTTCCTGAGCCCCGCCGTCTACAGGTATCAGGTATCCTCCGTCAATTCCTTCCTGTATGCTGGAATACATTTCATTGATGGCTTTCTGTTTCTGCTCATCTGTAACATCAATGTTATCCTGGAGGAAATAGGCTCTGGCCTGATTGACGTAAGCAGGATCCATCTGATATGTAATTCCATTGTAAGTCTCCGTCCCGCTGATAATTGACAAAAGCTCCTGTTCATTGGCATTGAGGGAACCGGCGTAGACAGTCAATGTCTGCGCCGGTATCAGAAACAGTATTCCTGCTAAAGCCAGTTTATACCGTACCTTCAAGAATCCGTCTCCTGTCATTCATAAATTAAAAATAATATCAATTACTGAAAAGCAACCTGAATGGTATAATTAACCACAGAATCATCTGTTAATGTTAAAGCTACTGTATATGAGGAATGCTGAAGATCTGCGATAGTTCTCTCTTTCTCCATCTGCAGCTCTAAATAACCTAATGCTGTCTCTGGTTCCATGTCCTGAGTCATTTCATAGTTCATATAGGAAACATATTTTACATTATCCTGTGAAACGATTGCCTCTGCCGCGCTTACCACTGCATCTGTATAATCGGAAACAGGAGTCGTATCCTTTGTCTCCTCATTAAAGGTTACTTTTACTGTCTGATTTCTGGAAGCATCGTTGCCGGTAACTTCAGAGATTCCCAGTACAGGTTTTCCTGTTCCAACATTCTGATCTCTGATTATATCAATCTGGTCACCGATCTCGCCGTTGGTTTCAACAACAATATTTGTATCGCCGCTGCCGGAACCGCCGCCGCTTGTGCTGCTGCTTAAAGTAACAGCCTTACCATTCCAGTAGAATCTTGCTCCTGGAAGAGCCACGCCGTCTGTGTTGGCGCCGCTTGCGTTGAAGTGATAAGTTGTACCGTCAATGACAACCTCACCTGTCTTCATAGCTCCCTTTGTTCCGTTGGAAATAGGATTCAGATAGTATACAACGCCGTCTACAGCCACCCAGCCAGTCTGCATAGCGCCGGAAGCATCACAGAAATACCATGTGCCGTTCTGGTTTACCCAGCCGGTTACCATATAGCCATCCTGGTTAAAGAAATACCACTGGCCGTCAACCTGTTTCCAGTCGCTGACTACATAGCTGCCATCATTGTATTCATACCACCAGCCGGTAGAATTCTGCTTCCAACCTTCAGCGGCCATGGCAGGCATTGCGCAGCCAAGTGCCATAACAGCAGATAATGTACCTACTAACACCTGCTTTCTGCTTATCCTTTTCATCTTTTTTTCCTCCTTGAAAAATATATTATCAATAGGCCCCCACTTTATATTTCTGCTTTAATACTCCCCGTAATAAGCATTGTAGTAGCTGCCTTTTGATGTGCTTGCCTTGTTAAGCACGGCGCCTAAAATACGGCATCCGCTCTTATCAATCTGTCGCTTTATCTTTTGTACTTTTTTGTAGCTGACACCCCCGCTTTCAATAACAATTACGGCGCCGTCACAGTGATGGGCCACTACCGCTCCGTCAATGACACTTCCAAGAGGAGGTGTGTCTACAATCACATAATCATATTCCCCTTCTGCCCAGGCCAGAAGCTGCTTTAACAGTTCCCCTTCCAGCAATTCCGCCGGGTTTGGGGAATAGGGACCTGAAAAGATTACATTCAGTCCCTCAACATTGGTTGTATAAGTAATTTCATCTATACGTTTCTGGCCGCTGAGGTACTGGGACAATCCATACACCTCACGGTCCAGCTGGTATCTGGTAACTAATACGCTCTTTCGGATATCGGTGTCAACCAAAAGAACTTTTTTTCCTGCGTCAGCAAAGGACAAAGCAATATTAAAAGCAATCATGCTTTTTCCTTCGTCCGGCTCTGTGCTTGTTATCATGACCTTCCGGATACCGGCTCCGGAGAACTGAATATTGGTCCGCAGGGTTTTCATTGCCTCATCAAATTTATGATCTTTATCCGGTATGATCAGCTCAACATTTTTCATTCTCTCGACCTATCTCCCTTGCGTTTTTTCTTTCTGGAACCATTCTTTCTTCCCTCACCATTTTCAGGAACCACCGCAAGGGTGGAAAGTCCAAGATAACGTTCCACATCTTCTTCTGTCTGAATGGTATCGTTCATAACCACCAGCACAGCAACCACAGCGCATACAAGAACCGCTCCTGCAGCTCCTCCCAGAACTGCATTTCTCTTCACGCTGGGACCATTGCTGTGAACAGGGACCTGACCGTATTCTACAATCTTAGGCGGTACCATTTCCATGAGAGTTCCAATATAGGCGGAAGCTGTATCTGTGATTTCATCCACTATGGTCTTGGCCATAACCGGATCTTCATTTTCAACAGATATTTTTAAAATTCTGGTATCAGAAGGATTCTCTATAGCAATATGATTGCACAAAGCTTCATATGTAACATTCAGCCCCAGTTCATCAATCACTGTCTCCACCACCGGGCGGCTGGTTACAAGCACGGTATAGTCCAAAGTCAGCTGACTTCCCATCTGGAGATCAGCCAATGAGGTCAACGTTGTTTCTTTGGAGAGAACATACATCATAGAGGTAGATGTATAGGTAGGTGTTAAAACCACTGCGCTGTACAGCCCGCCAATGCATCCGCCTGCTACAACGGCGGCCAGGATCATCCAAAGTTTTTTCTTTAATTCCAAGAAAATAGCTCTCAAATCAATTTCAACTTCATCGTCGTCGTACTGTTTTCCCATCTTCATGTTTCCTTTACTCTAGTTTTATATTTGACAATACCGCTTCCGGATTATCGGAAAGCAGCTGATTCAGCCTGGACGGCTGCAGTTTCTTTTCCAGCCAGCTTAAAGCCTGGCCGATCTGCGGAGGACGGCTTGTCATATTATGCATGTCAGTTCCAAGAAGATGAACCCTTCCCTCCAAAATTTGTTTCCGGCACCAGCGGCAGTCTCCCTGAAACCAGCCGCGCTGAAGGCTTGAATAATTAATCTGTATAAAGGCTCCGGCTTCCTTCGCCTCCTCCAGATTTCCTGGTTCCCTCAGACAGGAGAAACGTTCTGCATGGGCAATAATCGGTCTGTATTTTGCCATAGCAAGCTTTCTTATGGCCTGATACAGGCTATTATATGAAACCCCAACAGGAAATTCCACTAAAACATAAGAAGAATCTGCCAAGGTCAGGATTTCTCCTTCCTTCAGCTTATCCGCCGCTCCGTCAAAGTACAGAATTTCATTTCCTCCGTAAATGGCAAATTCCGGATCAATCTCAGATGCCGCAAGCTGTACTTTCCTGACTGCCTCTTTTATTCTCTCCACGTAGGTCTTTGGCTGACCTGCTTGATAATGAGGTGTGGCAATGATCTTACGGATTCCATTGTCATAAGCCATGCGAAGCATGGCCCTGGTCTCTTCCATATCTCCCGCTCCATCATCAATGCCTGGAAGAATATGAGAATGCACATCAATAATATCAGTTTTCATGTGTACTTCCTGCCTGCCCTTCTTCCAGCCAGCCGATTCGTTTTTGGCCGGCTTATAAACAGTATAAATAGGAAATAATTATTATTTCTAATTCTTAACTATTTATTAATTTAATATACAACTAACCCTTATTAAAGTCAATCATTCTTCTCTTGTCATCAGTGATTTTTAGCATTTTATCTAGGAATTATCATAATTAAGATTATATGATGTTAATTTTACAACTATATGCCATTTTTTGTCAATGCAGCTCCTATTGTTTTGTATAAATTGCAGTAAAAACACCTGGAAAATTTGGGATTTATGGTAATAAAATTAGAATGGCAGCGGCGAATTCAAGACGCACAAAGGGATAATCTTAATTATCAGTCTTTTTCTTTTGTTGTCTTTTTTTCCTTCTGTTCCCACCGCCAAAGTTCCAAAGATCTTTTTTCCTATATTAATGTAGATTATCTCTCTGTTCCTTTCTTCATTTTTGTATATTTACACATAATCATTTTCTTTTTCATCTTTTCTATTTGGCATTTTCTTCATATGGCGTAATATAGGCATGAAATTTTATGCATTAAGTTAAAGGAGCGCTTGATTATGCTTACCCTGGAGGTGTCTAAGCTAAGATAAACGCGAAAAACCCCAAACAAGTTCCAGAAGGGTAGAATCCACCGGACACTGTTTGGGGGTTTTGATTTTGATCTGAAATGAATTTTTACCGATTTACAGAAAAAAGTTTTATAAAAGTCTTATCCTTCCGTCTCCGGCTCTGATCCGGCCTTCGGATTTTCAAATACTTCCCGGTTTACGGCCTTTTCCTGGCTGGCAACAATGGTTGTGCACACAGCGTCTCCAGTTATGTTAACTGCAGTCCGGCACATATCCAGAATTCTGTCGATTCCCATAATCAGGGCAATGGCTTCCACAGGAAGTCCTACAGAGTTAAATACCATTGACAGAGTAATCAGCCCCACTCCCGGAACTCCTGCTGTTCCCACCGATGCCAAGGTAGCAGTAAGAATTACTGTGAGATAGTCTGACATATCCAGACCGATTCCAAAGGCCTGGGCCGCAAATACCACCGCTACTCCCTGCATAATGGCTGTTCCATCCATGTTGATGGTAGCTCCCAGAGGAATGGTAAAGGAAGAGATCCGTTTGGACACTCCCATTTTTTCGTGAAGGGTATCTACAGACATTGGTATGGTAGCATTTGAAGTGGCAGTGGAAAAGGCAAAGCCCATAACCGGCAGGAATTTTTTCAGGAACATCCACGGACTTAAGCCTGTAAATCCTTTCAGCATTGCCATATAAACCACAGTACACTGAACCGCCAAAGCCAGAAGAACGCCTGCCATATATTTTAACAGGGGAATAAAGGCGTCAAAGCCGATTCCGGAAAATGTTT
The DNA here is from genome assembly GCA_019114305.1 of Candidatus Hungatella pullicola. Classification (GTDB taxonomy): domain Bacteria; phylum Bacillota; class Clostridia; order Lachnospirales; family Lachnospiraceae; genus Hungatella_B; species Hungatella_B pullicola. The sequence goes on from DXFU01000024.1 coordinate 6,606, forward strand.
TGGCGATAAGGCAGAACACCCCGTAAGGCGCCAGCTTCATAATCACAGAAGTCATTTCCATCATCACATCATTAAACTGACTGAAGAAATTCCCCACAGTCTCCGCGTTTTCCCCCAGCTTTGCCAGAATAATTCCAACCATCAGGGCGAACAGAATAACTGGAAGCATTTCTCCGTTTGCCAGAGCGCCGATTGGATTAGTTGGAATTATATTTAGCAGGGTGTCGGCAAGACTCATCTTTTCTCCAATGGCCACCTGGGCTGTCTCAATGGAGGACATATCAAGTCCCTTTCCCGGGTCAATCACATTGGCCAGCAAAAGGGCCACTGTAATGGCCAGAGCTGTGGTAGCAATGTAGAAAGCCAGAGTTTTTACTCCTATTTTTCCCAATTTTTTGGTATCTCCCATAGCCATGCTGCCACATATCAGGGAGCAGAAAACCAAAGGAACCACCAGCATCTGCATCAGCCTTACAAATCCATTTCCCACTACATAGAACACTCCGTTAATGAGGAACTCATCCCGGAATGTTCCTGCCGGAACTGCATAATGGAGAAATACCCCCACAGCCGCTCCCCCAAGAAGAGCAATGAAAATGGCTGTTGTCAGTCCAATCCTTTTCTTTTTATTCATTCACAATTCAATCCTTCCTATCAATCTTCAACTTTCTGCCGCCTCTTTTTCTCAGGCTAGCTTCTCCAGTCCTCTCTCATATATCGGTTCAGCATCTCTTCCCAGGATGGAAGAAGCTGAACTGAAGACATACGAAGCATAAGATTATCCAGCACAGAGTAAGAGGGGCGCATAGAGGTAAGCGTATCCTCCCTGGCCGGAACCGGTTTTACCGTTGCAGGATATCCGGAAAGCTTCACAATCTCCCTGGCCAGCTCATAGCGGCTGCAGAAGCCCTGCCCCGTCACGTGGTACAGGCCGTCGGGAGCTTCTTCCATCAATTCCAGTATCTTTTTTGCCAGTTCCACAGAACCGGTAGGCGCGCCGATTTGATCTTCTGCTGCCAGAACCGTCTCCCCCTGTCTGGCAAGTTTTAAAATTTTTTCCACATAACCGCTTCCCTCTCCAAAAATCCAGGAACTGCGGACAATAATATGACGGTTGCAGAACTCTTTAACAAAATTTTCCCCTGCAAGTTTTGATTTTCCATATATGGACTGGGGATTGGGTATATCAAACTCTGTGTAAGGAGTCTGCCCATCTCCTGCAAAAACATCATCAGTAGACAGCTGAACCATTCTCGCCTTTCCTTTTCTGGCCGCTACGCTTAAGTTTCTGGCACCCAAAGCGTTTACCTTAAATGCCAGATCCATATTCTGCTGGCAGACGTTCACATCAGTGACTCCCGCGCAGTTCACAATAAAATGAGGCTGATTTAAATTAGCAAAGTCTAAAACCGCCTTGTGATCTGTAATATCCACATCATCTATATCGGTAGTCAACAGCTCCACAGAAGACGCCCTCAAAAGCTTTGTCATCTGCCGCCCCACTCGTCCTTTGGCTCCGCAGATCCATACTTTTTGTCTGTGATTCATAGTATTCCCTCCAAATTTCTTTTCAAATACAGTCTGTGCGCAGACAGACAGCGACAAGGCATTTTATCATATTTTTTCCTAGCAGGCAAGTATGAATTTTTCTTCTTAAATGAAAACAGGGCCTTGCCCTAACAAACAGAAAGACTGCCGGCCTGCCAACGCAGCCAACAGTCTTTCCGCGCCAAAATACCCGTACCAGCTATCTGCTTCCTTTGCTGCCCCGGATATCTGCTTTATTGTTCTTTCTCCTGATCTTCCTTATGTTCTATTCTAATATCCACTTTATCCACACGCTTATCCGCCATCTTTGTCACAGTCACATGAAGATTCCGGAAAGTAAAGGTGTCTCCCTCAGCAGGAATTCGGTCCATCACGTCCATAACCCAGCCGCTTACTGTCTGGCAGTCAAATTCCTGATCTATATCCAGTTCGTCAAACAGCTCATCAATGTTTGCGCTTCCCAGAACCTCATAATGGTCCTCAGAGATTTTCACCATCTCCTCCACCACCTCGTCATGTTCATCCCAGATGTCTCCTACCAGCTGTTCCAGAATATCCTCTAATGTCACAATACCAACGGTTCCGCCAAATTCGTCCAGTATAACCGCAATGTGCATCTTGTGAACCTGAAGCTCTCGAAGCAGGGTTCCGATTTTCTTATTTTCCGCAATAAACAGAGCCGGACGGATGATGTCCTTCACGTCCTTATTGGTATGATACACAATATTATAGAAATCTTTCTGATAAATAATACCGATAATCTTATCCAGACTGCCCTCATACACCGGAAGTCTGGAATATCCGGTTTCCATAAAGGTATGGGCAATCTCTTCCTTGGTTTTTCCCTGCTCCACGCCTGTTACGTCAATCCTTGGAGTCATAATATCAATGGCCTCCATATCGGTAAACTCAATGGCGCTTCGGATCAGGGTTCCCTCCTGCTCATCAATTCCGCCAACCTGTTCCGCCTCATCTACAATCGTCAGCAGCTCTTCCTCTGTAATGCCGTTGTCCCCAGAGGTTTTAAAAATTCTGGAAAGCAGCTTTTTCCACTGTTTAAACAGGAAATTGGCCGGAGTCAGAATCTTTTGCAGCACATTAATAATCGGCGCAGAAAATAAGGCAAATGCCTCCGGAGATTCCTTGGCAATACTCTTAGGGGATATCTCTCCAAAAATCAAAACCACAATGGTTGTTACAATGGTAGACAAACTGGCTCCTGCCTCCTGTCCCACCAGCTGGACAAACAGCAAAGTAGCCAGAGAAGCGCAGGCAATGTTTACAATATTATTTCCTATAAGAATGGTCGAAAGCAGGCCGTCGTAATTGTCCAGCAGTTTTATAACAAGCACCGCCCTCTTATCTCCTTTTTCCGCCTTGTTTTTCATTCGGATCCGATTAAGAGATGAAAACGCAGTTTCTGTGGCCGAAAAATACGCCGACATGATCACACAAAACACAATAATAATCACTGATATCATATTACTTTCCATGAATATTCCTTTCCCTTTTTAATATCCTTCAATTTTCCCTTTTATATCTTTCTAACTTATTGGAATACAAATCACAGGTTCAAAACGGTCTTCTTAGCCAGCCCTTCCGCCACCTCCCAAACATCTTTGCCGAAGGGAGTGATTGAAACACAAAAAGACATAATCCATCTTCCACTGGGAAAACAGACTATGTCTGGTTATATCCTTATATTTTAAACTGCAATTGAAACAACAAGTATCAGGGTCAGCGTCACCGTCGGCGTCGTCCATAATTAAATTCTTATCTCCCTTTTATTCGCAAACTAAAATTATCTTTTTCATTATAAGAAGGAATATTTGGCCTGTCAAGTAAGAGTTTGTGTGTACAAAGAAAAATACAGCTCTGAAGTAAGCCGGATACAAAATCCCACAGGACAGCCTCGCACCGTCTGTTGTAGTTTTTTCTATGGATTCACTACATTTTGAGGCTTTCCCTTTATAAACGCCTCCAAATTGGCTGCAGCAATCTCCATAAGACGCTTTCGGCTTTCCAAAGGCGCCCAGGCAATATGAGGCGTAATCAGACAATTGCTGCAGGAAAGCAGAGGATTATCTTTTCTAATAGGTTCTTCCGAAACCACATCAAGGCCGGCGGCGTACACCTTACCGCTGTTTAAAGCTTCTGCCAACGCCTCTTCATCCACCAAAGGACCTCGGCTGGTGTTTAAAATAATAACTCCATCCTTCATTTTTCCAATGGTTTCCCGGCCAATGATGCCTTTGGTATCCGGAAACAGAGGACAGTGAAGAGAAATCACATCGGCTCTGGCCAGCAGCTGGTCTCTTGTCACATAAGCTGCAATAGCTTTCCCATTTTCCCTTTCATAGGGGTCATATGCAAGCACCTCCATGCCAAAAGCCTTTGCCAGCTGTCCCACTGCCTGTCCAATTCGGCCAAATCCAATAATACCCATAGTCTTACCTGACAGCTCCATAAGGGGATGCTTCCAGAAACACCAGTCCTGACAGTCAGACCATTCTCCTTCCTTCACCGCGTTGGAATGTTCCCCTACATGATGACAGATCTCCAGCAAAAGAGCCATGGTCATCTGAGCCACCGCCCCAGTGCCGTAGGCAGGAATATTGCACACAGGAATCCCTCTCTTTTTTGCCGCTTCTATGTCTACCACATTATATCCCGTAGCCAGCACTCCTACATAGCGGATAGACGGACAGGCGGCAAACACCTCTTCCGTCAGAGCAGTCTTGTTTACAATAATGGCTTCCCCGTCTCCGATTCGCTCCGCCACCTGATCCTTTGGGGTTCTGTCATATACTTTCAGTTGGCCCAGCTGTTCAAATCCGTCCCAGGTTAAATCACCAGGATTTTCTGTATAGCCATCTAAAATTACAATTTTCATTTGCTGTTGTCTCCTCCTCTCACCAGTCAAGCTCTCTGTAAAAGGGCAGAGAATCCTGAGCGCCCCTTCTGGAAACAGACAGAGCGGCAGCTTTATTGGCGAAAGAAATACTCTGTTCCATGGTCATGCCCTCTGATAACGCCACCGCAAGCGCTCCGTTAAAACAGTCTCCTGCCGCTGTGGTATCCACCGCCTTAACTTTTTGCGACGGATAATAAACCTTTCCATGATGATTAACCAAAAGGGCTCCTTCCTCCCCAAGCGTTACCAGTACCTGGCCAACACCCAGTTCAAGAAGACGCTCTGCTCCTTTCTCAATAGCAGCCTTTCCGCCGGCTGTACCCAATCCGCTCAGCTTTAAAAGCTCTGTTTCATTGGGAGTAAGAACATCTACCAGCGATAACAGTTCCTGAGAAATGCTTTCCGGCGCTGGAGCAGGATTTAAAATAACCTTCTTTCCCAGCTCCCGTCCCCGTCTGGCTCCGTACAGCACAGCCTCCGCAGGAATCTCCATCTGCAGGAGAATCAGGCTGCACCATTGAAAGAGATCATCATTTTCTCTGAGATACTCCTCCGTACAGGCCATATTGCTGCCTGAAACCACTACAATGCTGTTGTCACCCTTTTCATTTACGGAAATAACTGCGGTTCCCGTTGAAAGACCATCCACAGTTTTTATCCGTGTTCCGTCTACACCTGATCCTTCCAGACTTTTGCAAAGGCGAAGGCCAAACTCATCCCTTCCCACACAGCCCAGCATACGCGTATTTCCTCCCAGACGGCCGGCCGCGCAGGCCTGGTTCGCTCCCTTGCCTCCCGGTTCGTAGGAAAGCTTCTCCCCCATCACTGTTTCTCCCACTTCAGGCATACGCTTCATAGTTACGGATAAATCCATATTAAGACTGCCGATTACCAAAATACCATGTTCCATCCTCAGCTCCTCCTTTTCCTGATGTTTATGGCTGTGGTTTTTTCTATCTTACCATACCCCCGCTTTTTGTCAATTCCAGTATCTCCGCCCATGTATCTCAACATTTTCATTATTTTTTTCAGTACAATTGTCAACATCGCCTTCATTTCAACACATAAAGTTGTATAATATTTCATATATTTTCATTTGCAGTTTTATTCCTCTCTGGATTTGAAACTTGCCATTACAAACCTGGGTAATATGAATTCAAAAAAACTTTTGATATAATTAATTTCGTGATAAAATAAGGTCTTAGAGGTAGTTATGATTGCGTTTTCTAATATGACAGATAATCCTCATAATATGTCAAAATTTAA